>JALSJA010000274.1 GCA_026989615.1 Parvularculaceae bacterium
CTTGATGAGCTGCGGGATTGGTTTTCAGAACAGAAGCTCGAAAAATCCGTCATGCTCGGCGATTTAAACATTGCCCCTTGCGAACATGATGTCTGGTCCCATAAGCAACTTCTAAAAGTCGTTTCCCATACGCCGATAGAGGTTGAAAAACTGGCTGCCGTGCAAAAATCCGGGAAATGGGTGGATGTCGCCCGGGAAATCATGCCGGAACCGGAAAAACTGTTTTCCTGGTGGTCTTATCGGGCCAAAGACTGGCGGGCTTCCAATCGGGGCCGCCGTTTGGATCATATTTGGGTAACGCCGGATCTGAAAAAGGCAGCCACCGCCAAGGGGCGAGACGGGTTTAGAATCCACGACCATGCACGAAGCTGGGAGCGCCCCTCGGACCATGCCCCCGTGAGTGCGGATTTTGTACTTTAGAGCGCTTCCAGGATAAGTGGACCCTTCGAGACGCCGCTTCGCGGCTCCTCAGGGTGAGGCCGGTTATCCGTCCGGCCCTTCGCCTTGGCTCAGGAGCGTCAAAACAAAGACTTAGAGCACTTCCCGAAAAGTGGGAACCGGTTTTGATTCAATCAAAACCGGATAGGCTCTAGCGGGAAGGGATAAAAAAACCGCCGGCAAAACCGGCGGTTTCTCAATTCCGGGCAAGATTCCGGATAATCATTCGCTAGGAATGACTATTTTTTCTTCTTGCGGGTGGTTTTCCGCTTAGTCGCTTTGCGCTTAGTGGCTTTTTTCTTGGTCGCCTTGCGCTTCACGGCTTTTTTCTTGGTGGTTTTGCGCTTCACGGCCTTTTTCTTGGTGGCTTTTTTCTTGGTCGCTTTACGCTTGGTGGCCTTTTTCTTCGTCGCTTTACGCTTCACGGCCTTTTTCTTGGTTGCCTTGCGCTTAGTGGCTTTTTTCTTGGTCGCCTTGCGCTTTACAGCTTTCTTTTTTGTGGCTTTACGCTTCACGGCCTTGCGGGCTGTTGATTTGCGTTTTACCGTTTTCTTCTTGGTTGCTTTACGTTTGACGGCTTTTTTCTTAGTCGCCTTCTTTTTAGTAGCTTTTCTCATGGTTAGTACCTTCTTCGCTTGTTTAAGTCGCCTAGCGGCGGGTTGATTTGCGAACTGTCTTTTTACGAGCAGTCGTTTTCCGGGCGCCCTTTTTTATGGTTTTCTTCTTTTTGGTCGCCTTTTTCGCTTTTTTGCGGGTTTTGGGAGAGGCATTGGCCTCCATATCATCCAAAGCCTTGGCATAGGCAGCGAGGGCCTTGGTAAAAGCAGCTTGTTGTGTTTTGGGCAGCACTGAGAGCGCTGCCCGTTCCGCTTTTACCACTTTTGCTTCCACTGATGACAAGACACGCTTGCCGGCAGCGGATAATTGCACGGCGTTAGCGCGTGCATCTTCCTTGGTACGCTTGCGCGTCAGAAGTCCTTTTTTGGTCATGCGCGCTATCATGTCCGCCAATGTCGAGCGATCAATCCCGGTGATGCGCACCAGATCGGTCTGGCTCAAACCCTGATTTTTGGAAACGGCGTGCAAAACTTCAAATTGGCGCGGCGTTGGGCCTTTCGCGCCTACAGATTGATTATAAAGGTCGTGAGCATATTGTTGCGCGCGGCGCAGAAGGTGACCGGGAGAGTTCTTTAGCGAGTAACCTGCCATGTTCTTCCTCTTGTCAGCGTTCTTCTTCGGCTCTTTCACGGGTTGAAACCGAACTAACAATCACTTCATCCGGCAAACGAAATTGGTGTTTCCAAAGTGTTGATAAGAATGTTTGACCGAATTGAGTTAATAAACATTTGCACCCTGTCGAGTGTCGACAGAATTTGCAACAGTTTTTTGAACCATGACAGGCAAAAACGCCTGAAAAATTGTCATTTGATGGGTGAAATATACAAGTGTTGTGCTTCAGTTCAAGGACAAATCACTTTTGCTGCGCAGTTTTTTGAATTGCCCTGGTATCAGGGCGTAAATGAGGGCGTTTGATCATACGCATCGGCGCATTATAAAAATTCCCAGCAAAACACTATGGTTTATGGAATGTCTTTTGGATCGCCACAGAAGGCCAGTGAACATTCTTGCCCGTCTCGATGGGAAATTTCCAATGCAAAAAGACATTTGTAAGCCATGCATTGCGGTGAAAAGAGCGACAGTGTTTTAAAAATACAACCTGTGCAAAAAAAATTGCAAAAAATTAGCGCGAACAGGAAAAACTAAAGCTGACGGTCGGTTTTTTTGCCCTCTGGCATATTTGTTTCGCCAATTTTGTTCTGGTTTTCAGTCGCAAGACTTGTTTCGCCCTTAGGACTATCGTCTTTTGCATGTTTGTCGTCGGATTGCTGCATATGTTTTGCTAAAAACGGCCCTTGCGAGAGCAAAAACACAAAATATAGGGCGGTAAAGCCGAATATTTTGATATTAAACCAGGTTTGCTCACCATCACAGGCAATACCCTCAACGCAATCAGCGGTTAAAGAGCGCCACAACACCTCATTTAACAGGGCGCAAAAGACAAAAAACCCGACAAAGCGCCATGTCAGCGTTTTCCAGGCGTGATCTGGCATGACGAGCGCGCCATCAAACAGGGTTTTCATGAAATTGCGCCCGGCCAATTGCCCGCCGCCGAGCAAAACAGCAAACAACATATAGGTGATGGTCGGTTTTATGTAGGTAAAGCCCTTATCGCGCAAAACCAGTGTGAGAACGCTGAGCAAGACGGCAACCACGGCTGTCACCAATAACATGGGCGCAACCCGGCGCTCCTTGATCGCCGAATAGGCAAAAGCAATAGCAAAGGCCGGTAAAAACAGGGCGACCGCGACAAAAAGCGAATTACCTTCAACCGCAAAAAATTCTGTGCCAAATAGCTTGTCGAGAAGCGGCGCAATACGGCCACCAAAGAAATAGCCGATAAACATCGCTACTAATGGCCCCATATCCACAAGCAGTTTTTCGGTGCCTTTCAGGCGTGGCGGGGTATTTGTGCTGGCAGCGGTGGTTTGGGGGGTGGTTTGGTCGCTCATCAGGCGGTTCTATCCTTTTTAAACTGTTTAATCTGTATCATTTTGGGAAGCGTTAAGCCCAACCAGGGCATTGGCAAAGGCTTTGGCGTTGAAGCTTTGCAAATCTTCAGCCTGTTCGCCAACGCCGATAAAATATATTGGCAGGGAAAACTTGTCCGCCAGCGCAACCAAAACCCCGCCACGGGCTGTGCCATCAAGCTTGGTCATAATCAGCCCGTTGACCCCGGCAATATCGCGAAACACTTCTGCTTGTGACAAGGCATTCTGTCCAACTGTGGCATCCAGCACTAAAAGTGTGTGGTGGGGGGCGTCCGGCGCGCATTTTTTGATGACCCGGACGATTTTTGCCAATTCATCCATCAATTCGCGGCGGTTTTGCAGCCGACCGGCGGTGTCAATCATGAGAACATCAATATCGGCATTTTGCGCCCGCTTCACCGCATCAAAGGCGAGCCCGGCGGCATCAGCGCCAACTTCGCCGGTAACGACCTCCACATCATTGCGCGCGCCCCATACGGATAATTGCTCAATGGCGGCGGCGCGAAAAGTATCTCCGGCCGCCAGCATCACCGATTTGCCCTGATCTTTGAACTTGCGCGCAAGCTTGCCAATAGTGGTGGTTTTTCCGGCACCATTGACCCCGATCATCAAAATAATATTTGGCCGATGATGGTCTATGTCCAGTGCTTGTTCACAAGGGGCAAGGCTGGCGGCAATCTCTTCGGCAAGAAAAGCCTTCACTTGCGCATCGGAAATTTCCTTGTCAAAGCGCTCGCGGGACAGTTTGGCGGTAATACGCGCTGCGGTGGCCACCCCGAGATCAGCGGTGATGAGCAAATCTTCCAATTCCTCCAGCATGCCATCGTCAAGCTTGCGCTTGGTGAAAATGGCTGCGACCCCATCGGTCAGCCTGTTGGAAGAGCGGGACAGACCCTCTTTGAGGCGGGCAAAGAACCCTTTTTTCTTGGTGGCGGATTTTTGAGGCGCGGGCGGCTCTTGTGGAAGCGCCTGTTTTGCCGGATTGTTTTTGGCAATATTCGGATTGGCTGTATTTTCAGCGGTGCCGGCCTCAACCGGCTCAATATTTTCGGGCTGGCCAGCCATTTCAGAGGCGGTTTCAACCACCTTTTGAGCCTCTTCCTTTTCGCGCCCAAACATGCGTGAGAAAAATCCCTTCGGTTTTGGCTCTTTTTCGTCAGCCATTATATATTTCCTCTTGCCTGATGAAGTTTCCCGACCAGAGAAGCGTCTTCATGGGCTATGATATCCACCGGCAGGCTTGCCCCGATTTCAACAGTCATATTTGTTGGCGCGCGCATTTTCACTTCAGCAAAATCCGCCAAACGCCCCCTTATATGCCCCTGCCCATCACAGCTTTCAATCAAAACAGGGAATATGCGTCCAATATGATTTTTCAAGAAGCGCTGTAATTGCTCTGCGCCTTGCGCACGCAAAAGGGCAGCGCGGGCCTTGATGGTTTTTTTGTCCACTTGCGGCATTAGGGCGGCGGGAGTGCCTTTGCGGGGCGAGAAAGGGAAAATATGGGTGTAGACAATATCACATTCGCCAATCAGACGGCGGGTATTTTCAAACATGGCCTCTGTTTCCGTGGGGAAACCGGCAATCAGATCTGCCCCAAGGGCTATTTCCGGACGCGCTGCTTTTACCCGTTGGCAAAATTCAATCGCCTGGGCTCGATTATGGCGCCGTTTCATGCGCTTCAAAATCATATCATCGCCAGCCTGCAGCGATAAATGCAAATGCGGGGCAATGCGCTCTTCTTCAACAATCAGCCGGAACAATTTGCCGTCAATTTCGGCCCCATCAATCGAGGACAGGCGCAGGCGTGGCAGATCCGGGACCAGATCTAGAATTTTTTGCACCACATCCCCAAGGCTCGGCCTACCCGGCAGGTCCGGCCCATAGGAGGTGATATCCACCCCGGTCAACACCACTTCGGCGGCGCCGCGTTCGACCAGATTTTGTACTTCGCGGACAATTTCGCCCATGGGCACCGAGCGGGCATTGCCCCGGCCATAAGGGATAATACAAAAAGTGCAGCGATGGTCGCAGCCATTTTGAATTTGCACATAGGTGCGGGCCGCCGATAGTTTGCCGTGCAATAAGAGCTGTGGCGCGGTTTCGCGCACGGTCATGATGTCATTTACCAGCACCCGCTCGCTGGTTTGGGCGATGGTTTGCCATGCATTTGCCTTCATTTTTTCCTGATTGCCCAAAATACGGGTAACTTCGGGCATGGCGGCAAAGCCTTCCGGGTCAATCTGGGCGGCGCATCCGGTGATGATGATCTCGCTTTCCGGGTGGTCCCGTGAAAGGCGTCTAATGGTTTGGCGGGCCTGACGCACCGCCTCGCCGGTTACGGCGCAAGTATTGACGATAATCGCATTGCCAAGTCCTGCCTGCGCGGCCATCTGCTCCATACGCGCCGATTCATACTGGTTCAACCGACAGCCAAGGGTGACGGTTCTTGTTTTGGCCAGAGGAGAAGAATTTTCAGCCATGGGGCGGGATTGCTCAAAAGGGGAGGGGCGGGAAAAACAGCCCCTTAAATGCGCCATCCACCGCTACTGTTCAAGCTAAAACACGCCTTCATGCTCAAGGGTAACAGGGCCAACCATGATCACATGGTCATCACTTTCGCGCCATTCAATCGCCAAAGGCCCGCCATCGAGATGAATAATGGCCTTGCGGCCGGTCAGGCGTCGGCGATGGGCCGCGACCAGTGCGGCGCAAGCGGCAGTGCCGCAGGCTGTGGTCATACCAACCCCGCGCTCCCATACGCGCAAGCGAATATCATGCTGGCCACGAATTGCAGCGACCGAGACATTTGTGCCTTCCGGAAATAGCGGATGGCCTTCAACCAGAGGCCCGAAGCGCTCAAGGGCGGTTTCTTCGGCCTTGTCCACAAAGAAGATGCAATGGGGGTTGCCCATATTGACCGCCGAGGGGCCCCATAATACCGGATTATCAATCGGCCCAAGCTTGATGTCGATAAAGCGCGTATCATCCATCTGTTCAGATAGCGGGATATCCTGCCAGTTGAGGCGCGGGGCGCCCATATCAACACCAATGCGATCTGCGCCTATTTTTTGTGCTTGTAATGGTCCGGCGGGTGACAGAAAGGCAATTTCTTCTTTCTTTTGCTCGGCCATTAAAATCGAGGCGATACAGCGCGCTGCATTGCCGCAGGCCTCAACCGCATTTCCGTCCCGATTAAAAATACCCATAAAGGCATGGCCAGCCTTGTTCTCTAGGGTGATGATCTGATCGCAGCCATAAGGGCCATCACGATCCCCCAAAGCGCGGGCCATATCCGCATCAAGGCGGACATCACTTTGGCGCAAATCGACAATGACAAAATCATTGCCAAGGCCGTTCATTTTCCAAAAGGCAAGCCCCGCAAGAGGCAAAAGGATAGAGGCATGGTTCATGGGCCATCTATAACAGAGCCGGACTTTCCTTGGTATTAAAAAATCAATTTCCGCGCGGTTGTTGGCGCAATGCCAGCCCGGCAATAAAAATAATGCTGAAGCCAGAAAGAAAAAGTCCGGTTTGCGGCCAGAGAGAAAAACCGGCACGAAAAGCAGATAGGGGTAAATCCTGTAATCCTATAGATCGAATGAGAAGAAAACTGGCAAGGACCATGAGGGGAGGCAATAGTATCATCGCCAATGCCGCCAATCGGTCACTTCGTGACCATTGGCCAGAGCGGGCAAGAAGATAGAGCATGGGCAAGACAGCCAGCAGGATACTACCGGGCACCAGCATCACCATCAATCCGAGGCCCAGACCGATGGGGATAGCCTGCAAAGGCACAACCTCTCTTTGGCGTAGTGTGATTAGCGCCATTAGCAGCAGCACCGGCAAGGAGAAATCATGATGGGGAGTGGTTAAAGACCAATAGAGCGCCGGGTTAAGGGCAAAGGCGATAAAAATGCCCGCCCAATTTACAAGCGAATATTTTTGCAAGCCTGCAAAGACGAGAAGAATAAAAAGGCTTGCGGCGGTGATGACGATAGTTCTTGCAATCCAGGCCAGTGAAAATGCAATCGGCAGGTTGAAATAATCAATCCATAAGACCTGCCCCCATAGGGCGAGCAGGCATGCACCAAAACCGGCAAAAACAAACCAGACCTCCCGCATCATATCAAGGCACCCTCGCGGCTTGCGGTTTGGCCTTGGCGTTTGCCGCGGGTGGTATTTTATCGGGCCGTTCAAAATGATTGGTTTTTTCCCAGTAAAAGGGTTTGGTTATGAACTGCCAAAGCGCCATCCACGCGCCGACGGACTGCATGATCCAATAGATTGGCGCAAGCAAACCAAAGCCAAGCAAGCCATACCAGCGCCGCCGCATGGGGGCTGCGAGATAAAGATAAAGGTGGAAAAAATTGCCGACCAGAAAGCTGAACCCGGCAAGAACCGCAATGCTCGGGGGGAAGAGGGGGGAGACATCGATAAGTCCGGCAAGGCTGGCCGCAAACACCGCCCAGAAAATGGGATTTACAAGGCCGGTAATGGCAACTCCCGCTACCAGCAAATGCAGGCTGGCGGCAAAAAGCCATGATTGTTGACGCAAGGGATCAAAGCCTGCCCGCATATGGACCAGCCAGGTCTGGATATAACCCTTGGTCCAACGCGAGCGCTGGCGAAGCCATGGGCGGGCAGCGCAAACCGCCTCTTCCCAAGTGGTTGAATCAATCATGGCAGTTTGCAATCCGGCGCGGGCCAGACGCATGCCCAGATCGGCATCCTCGGTCACATTATAGGCATCCCAGCCGCCAAGGGAAAGCAAGGCGTCGGTGCGGAAGAAATTGGAGGTTCCCCCGAGAGGAATCGGTGCGTTTATGGTGGTTAGGCCCGGCAGGATGAAATCAAATAATAGTGCATATTCAATTGCAAACAGACGGGTCAACCAGTTTCGATTGCGATTGAAATAGTTAAGCCGCGCCTGCACGCAAGCAAGGCGCGGACCGTCACGGGCAAAAGCGGCAATGGCTTTTTTTAACTGATCTGGCTCCGGCCTATCCTCGGCGTCATAGATCACCACATAAGTGCCGCGTGCGGTCCATAGCCCGTGATTGCAGGCCTTTGGCTTGGTGCGCGGCCCAAAGGGCGGCACAAGGATTAGGTCATAATAAGCGTCTCGAAATGCGTGCCGGGCGGCCGCAATAGTTGTCTCGTCATCCTGTTCAAGAAGGATTTTAATATCGAGCTTGGCTGCCGGATAATCGAGCCTGTTCATGGCTTTTACAAGATGGGGGATGGCGGCCTGTTCTTTGTAAAGCGGTATCAATATGGTGATGACAGGCAGATTCCGGTCATGCCGGATTAAAGGGCAGGGTTTTTCAAATATATTATTGGGCTGCAGGCTTTTTTGTACGAGCCAGAGGCGAAAGACGAGAACAGCAATAAAGAAAAACTGTAGGGCAAAAAGAAAAACCACAGCCGTCATGACGGGAACAAGGATAAATCCGGTGGCCGCGGCTAGAAGAAAACAAGCAAATTGGAATTTTTGTTTATCGCTGAATCTTTGATGGGCTGATTGCAAAGGCGCATGTTGGCTGAGGAGATTGCTGGCGATATGATTGATAAGAAATGCGTTTTCTCTGCGAATTTTTTGCACTGCTTCCAGATTTTGCGCTTGCAATATGGCCTGCCGCAAATGCTGTAGAGAAATTTTTTGCTGATATAATGGACCCCCCGGCTCTGGATTGCTCAAAACTCGCTCCATAGTTGAAACTGCAAAGCGCTTCCGGGAGTGATATTGCGCCCACCGATTTCCCGCCCCGCACCAAGGGATAATTGATAGCGCGGTGTCAGGCGATAAAGCAGCGCGGCTTCCAGACGAAAGACATCATAGGATAGCCCGCCAGTTTCAGGGTCGCTAATGGCAAAATCATTCAAGGATTTGAGCACTAGGGTGTTGCGCGGGGTAAAGGCGTAGCCATAGCTGGCATTGACCCGTGCTGTATGGGCGTCTTGCCCCAGGCTCGGGCGTAATTGTGTTTCAAGGCTAAAAAATCCCTCCCCTTTTTCACCAATATTGCGGCCCCATTCCGCGCCCATCAAAAGAGCAGCATCGCGTTTTATCACGCTATTTGCGCTAAGACTGGTGCGTTGAATTTTGGTGGCGGCGCTATATCCCCCATGCAGGGACAGAACAGAATCGCTTGCGCGCCAGACAAGCTTTTGGCCGCGTATCTCTATGGTTGCAAAACCATTGGCAGAAAAAGGGTCGGGAGCGGCATCAGAGAACTGATCCACATAATAAAAATTGGCGGCCAGCGTAAGGTCATTGGCAAGCCCGAATTCTGTGTAAAAAGAAGAGGCAATTTGTTGAAAGCGGGATGGCGCAGAGCCGTCAAGTTCAGCGCGATAATATTCAATGCCGGAAATGATCAGGCCGCGCCCGGCTTCGCGTCCCCATGGCCCAGCTTGGGCGTTTGCGGCCCAAACAATATTTCCAATGCAAACAAATACAGCAAGTAGAAAGATCCGTTTTTGAATAGGAATAAATCGCCCAGACCTGTGCATTTCCCGTCCCCCATCGCGATAAGCGGGGTCAGGTAAGCACCGGCTTTAGCGGGAAGCTAGCAACCGCAGGTTGAGATTTGTGAATTTTCCTGACCTCAGAGCCTATTTTCGTTTTGATGGAATCAAAACCGGGCTCTAAGTTTTTGTTTTTGAGCACTTCTTATCCGAAAACCGGTCTCATTCTGGGCTTGTCGAAGGACCCACTTTTCGCAGAAGTGCTCTAACGACATTCTTTTTGCACGCGCTTCAAAGCGTCGGTAACGCCGAGCAGGGAGAATGTGTAACTGGTGGCGGTACCGCGTTGGGAGACCGCAGAAACGCGCATATTGGCACCGCGCTTCATGGCCGAAATCAGGCGCTGTTCGTCGCTGGCCTTGTCGATAAAGCCATCACTGCCGGAGGAAAACATTTTCCATTTGTCAGAACCAATACGCACGACCGGCTCCGGCTTGGCGCGCAATTCATAACCGGTCATCAGGCTTGGCTGATTAACGGCAACCCCGGATTTCCAACTGCTGACCAGAAAGAAAATATCGCCATGTTTAACGGCACGGGGAGATTTTTCTGTTGGCTTGCTAATCGCATAACAAATCATATCCCCTCCAAGATCGACC
>JALSJA010000275.1 GCA_026989615.1 Parvularculaceae bacterium
TCCATAACTTTGGAAATGGTGGCGCGTTTTCGGGAAAAAGATGATGAAACCCCGATCATATTGATGGGCTATTACAATCCCATCTATGCCTTCGGGGTCGAAAACTTTCTTCTTGCGGCCCAAAAGGCCGGGGTGGACGGTTTGATTGTGGTCGATCTGCCGCCGGAAGAAGATGAGGAATTATGCCTGCCCGCAAAGCGCCAAGGCCTTGATTTTATTCGCCTTGCAACCCCCACCAGCAATGAGGAGCGACTATCGGAGATTATCAAGAATACCGCCGGCTTTATCTATTATGTCTCTGTAGCCGGAATTACCGGTGGAAAAAGCGGTGCACAGGCTGATATTTCTACATCTATAGAATTATTAAGATCCGCCAGCGATCTGCCCGTGGGCATAGGCTTTGGCATCAAAACCCCGGAACAGGCCGCCAATATGGCACGCATGGCCGATGCGGTGATTATCGGCTCGGCGCTGATTGAAACCCTGACAAAAGCCTTGAACGACAACAAAGACCCTGTCGATGCGCTATTGTCGCAGGCCAGATCATTGGCCAATGCCATTCACAAGGCCAGAGCATAAAAGCGGCGGGAAAGTAATGGCTGCAACAAAACCGCCCCCTTACAAGTGTTTCAAAACGACACAGCTATCGCCAAAGATGTATCAACAAACCATGGGAAATCGGTTATAGTCCATTTGACTGGGATATGGTGCCATCGAATTTGTTTTCAAAAATCATAGCCCACCCCTTTTCAGGCCCATTGCCACTTGTTAAGGGGACTGAAAGAGCAAAGCAGGAATATAATGGTTTCTGTTCTATAGTATTTGCGTCATCGCGGAGAAAACCCATATGAACTGGCTTTCAGACATCACCCCACCGGGCATTAAAAAAATGTTCCGCAAGCGCGACGACAATTCCGATGCGCTTTGGGCCAAGTGCAAATCCTGCGATGAAATGATTTTCACCAAAGACCTCGAAGCTTCGCAACAGGTCTGCCCTTCTTGTGGACATCACATGACCCTTTCTCCGACAACGCGGCTCAATGCTATTTTTGATGGCGGACAATGGGAGCGCATCGAATTACCGGATGTTGTCACCGACCCGCTGAAGTTCAAGGATGTGAAACGGTATACGGATCGCCTCAAGGATTATCGCCGCAAGACCGGGGAAAAAGACGCGCTGGTAATCGGCTTTGGCCAGATCGAAGGCGTGCCTAGTGTTGTTGCCGTTCAAAATTTTGCTTTTATGGGCGGCTCCATGGGCATGATGCTGGGCGAAGGGATATTGAAAGCGGCCGAACAGGCGATTGCCAATAATGCGCCGCTGATTTTATTTACCGCTTCTGGCGGCGCGCGAATGCAGGAAGGGATTTTATCGCTGATGCAAATGCCGCGCACCACCATCGCTGTACAAATGGTCAAGGAAGCGGGCTTGCCCTATATCGTTGTGCTGACCCACCCGACCACGGGCGGCGTGACCGCCTCTTATGCGATGCTGGGCGATGTGCATATTGCCGAGCCCAACGCCCTTATCGGATTTGCCGGAGCGCGGGTGATTGAGCAGACCATTCGTGAAAAACTGCCCGAAGGATTTCAGCGGGCCGAATATCTTGCCGATAAAGGCATGGTGGATATTGTGGTTCATCGCCATCATTTGCGCGAAACGCTGGCGAAAATCCTCCGTGTGCTGACACGCCATGGCAAAAAGGCCAAACCAAACCAACAAGGGCAGAATGTTACACCCTTGCGGGTAGAGGCGCAAAAGACCGAAAGCGCCCAAAAAGCGCTCGAGGCGCCCATGGACAAGGCCGCCGAATAAAAACCCCTATATCGCTTTTCTTGCGGCCTTTAAGGGGCTATGCAGGGTGCATCCGGCTGGGCCTATCGGCCTGTCTCCCTTTCTTCATGAGAGCCCTTTTTAACCATGCCTTCTTCAAAGTCCCAAGCGGGCACCCATAATGATGTCAACGCCCTGTTAGCGCAGCTTGCCGAGCGGCGACCAAAGAAAATTGATCTGGGTCTGGAGCGGGTTTACGCCGCCCTTGCGCGCCTTGGCGATCCCCATAAACGCCTGCCGCCGGTGCTGCATGTGGCAGGCACCAATGGCAAAGGCTCAACCATCGCCTTCATGCGCGCCGTGCTGGAAGAGGCCGGGGTTAAAACCCATATTTACAGCTCGCCCCATCTGGTGCGGTTTAACGAGCGTATTGTCGTGGCCGGAGAAGAGATTAGTGACGACATGCTTATCAGCGTGCTGGGGCAATGCGATAGTGCCGCCGGCGATACGCCGCTGACCTATTTTGAGGCCGTCACCTGCGCCGCCTTTCTGGCCTTTGCGCAAACCCCGGCAGATATTCTTGTTCTGGAAGTGGGGCTTGGCGGGCGGCTGGATGCGACCAATGTTATTGCCGACCCGCTAGCGGCCATCATCACCCCTATCGGCCTTGATCATCAATCCTGGCTCGGGGAGACCATTGAGGAAATAGCCGCCGAAAAGGCTGGCATCATCAAAGCCGGCAGACCGGTTGTGATTGGCCAGCAACATAAATCCGCATTGGGCGTGCTGGAAGATCGTGCTTTGGCGATCGGGGCTTTGCCGCATATTTACGGGCAGGAATGGAATACACGGCTGGAGCATGGTCGGCTTGTCTATGAAGATGAAACCAGCCTGTCCGATGTGGCACCACCGAAAATGTTTGGCGCGCACCAGATTGAAAATGCCGGTCTGGCGATTGCGGCGCTGAAGGCGGCGGGTCTTGCCCCTGATGATGATAAAATTTCTGCGGGGCTGGAGCGCACTTTCTGGCCGGCGCGTTTGCAATTATTGAAATCAGGGCCATTGGTGGAAAGCGCCAAACGCATTGCCGGTGATGGTATCGAGATTTGGCTGGATGGGGGGCACAACCCCCATGCGGCGCGCAATATTGCCCGCGCCATGGCCGATCTGGAAGAGCGCGAGCCCAAACCTCTGGTATTGATCGCCGGCTTACAGGCCAAAAAGGATTTGCCCGGCTTTTTTGCACCATTTGAGGATCTCGCCGCCTGCGTCTACACCATTGCCGCCAGAGGCGACGGAGCCGCCAATCCCGAACTGGTTGCCGCCGCCGCCCAGCGCGCCGGACTTCCGGCCACCGCCCAGAAAAATGTTATGGCGGCGCTGGAAGAAGCCCTTGCCAATGCCGGAACCTCAAGCGAAGGCGCGCCGCGTATTCTTATTTGCGGCTCGCTTTATCTTGCGGGAGAATTGCTGCAGGAAAACGGATAAAGGATTTTAATCTATGAGCCAGACAGTGCCTGTCAAAATTATGCGCCTGCCCCATGGGATGGATTTGGAATTACCCCGTTATGAAACCGCTTTGGCGGCCGGTTGTGATGTGCGGGCGGCTTTGCCTGCGGGCGAAGCTTTGACTTTGCGTCCGGGGGAGCGCGCCATGGTGCCAACGGGGCTTGCCATGGCCATGAGCCCCGGCTGGGAAGCGCAAATGCGACCGCGCTCCGGCCTTGCTGCCAAGCATGGCATTGCCTGCGTGAATGCGCCGGGAACGATTGATGCGGATTATCGTGGTGAAATAAAAGTCATCCTTATCAATCATGGCAAGGAGGATTTTGTCATCGAGCGTGGTGAGCGCATTGGCCAGATGGTGTTTGCGCCGGTTCACCAAGCCGTTTTTGAAGAAGTGGACAGCCTTGATGAAACCGCCCGCGGGGCTGGCGGCTTTGGCTCGACCGGAAAGAAATAGTAATGGCCAAAGCCTATTGGATTATCGCCGTTAATGCCCACGCCTCAGAGCGCTATCACGAATATATTGAAGCGGCCAAACCGGCCTATGACAAATATGGTGCCAGATTTCTGGTCCGTGGCGGAGATTTTGAATGTCCCGAGGGCAAGGCCAAGCCGCGCAATATTGTGGTTGAATTTGCGTCCATGGACATCGCCCGCAAATGCTATCACAGCGAGCTTTATCAAAAGGCCGCAAAAATTCGCCAACAATTGGCCGATACGGATTTTCTTATCATTGAAGGGATTTAGCTTTGGGCCTGTCACCACAACAGATGGAGCGCTATCGCCGCCAAATCCTGTTAAAGGAAATTGGCGGGCAGGGGCAGCAGGCTTTGTTACAGGCAAAAATTTTGATCATCGGCGCAGGCGGGCTTGGCTGTCCCATCGCGACTTTTCTGGCCGGGGCCGGGATTGGGCGTTTGACTCTGATGGACCCGGACGGGATTGAGCGCAGCAATTTGCAGCGGCAGTTTCTGTTTATGGATGCCGATATTGGCAAAAACAAAGCGGTGACCGCCGCCCAAAGATTGTCGCGGCAAAATCCTGATATCGAGATTATCGCCCTGCCCGAAGTCTTGACCGCCGACAATGCCGAGGCAGTTTTTGCGGCACATGATCTGGTGATTGAAGGGGTTGATCGCTTTGCCCCGCGTTTTGTCATCAACGCCGCCAGCATGGCCACAAAGACAGCCTTTATTTCTTCGGCGGTAGGGCGTTTTGATGGGCAAATCGCCGCTTTTGCCCCATGGCTGGACGATGGCCCCTGCTATCAATGTCTGGTGCCCGAGGCCCCCGAAAATGGCAATCAATGCGAGGAATTGGGCGTGATGGGGGCAAGTTGCGGCATTATCGGCGCCCAGGCGGCTCTTGAGGCCATAAAAATCATCACCAATACCGGGCCCTTATTATTCGGCGCGCTTCTGGTAATCGACAGCCTCCATGGCACCACAAGGCGGGTGCGGCTCAAGCGCGACCCTGCCTGCCCCATGCATTAGAGCCTATCCGGTTTTGATGGAATCAAAACCGAAAAGGCTCTAGGCAGGCTCTAATTTCCGTTCTCCTTGACATCGGCGCGAAAAAATAAAAACTGCTATCCATGCGTATCATGAGCATTTACTCCTTCCGGCCCAAGGCCGATGATTAGGGCTTTTTCTTGCGACCGGAGCCTTCAAGGCTTTTGGTCTTAATTCGCGCTTTTCTTTTTTATTGTTTCCAAGGAGAACGATCATGGATCGTGATTATTATTATAAAACCATTGGCGGCGATGGCTCGCTGGATTACGAGATTTACCTCAACACCCATCAGCTTTTGCAATGCCAGAAACCATATGACCAGCTTGCGGTGCCCGATGAATTGCAATTTCAGATTGTCCATCAGGTGGAAGAATTATGGATGAAGCTGATGGCATTCACCCTGCTTGATATTGACGATTATATGCGCGCCAGTAATGCCAATCGGGTGATGACATTATTTCGGCGGGTCAATCAGATCCTGACCATGATGATGATGCAGCTTGATCTGCTGGAGACCATGTCGCCCAAGGAATATCAGGAAATTCGTCTGCAACTGGGCAATGGCAGTGGTCAGGAATCCCCCGGCTTTCGCACACTGATCAAGATGGCGCCGGAATTATGGGAGAGCTATGAAGCCGGGTTTTTGAAAAATGGGCGCACGCTGGAACAGGTTTATAATACCGATTATAGCCATGATGATGCCTATATGGTGGCGGAATGTCTGGCCGAATTTGACGAGCTGTTTCAGAAGTTCCGCTATCATCATTTGCAGCTTATTGCCCGCTCCATCGGGCTTGGTTCGAAATCATTAAAAGGGCGCCCCGTCGAAATGCTGGAGCGCGGGGTTAAAAAACAATTCTTCCCGCAGGTTTGGGAGATACGCGGCAAGATGACCGATGATTGGGGGGCCTCTTACGGGGTCATTCGCGATTCCATCACCCCGAAAGCCCATTAAATGGCTTTACCCGGGGATGATATCGCTTCGCGCTTTTGCAAAATGGAAGGGCATTATTTTCTCTCCCATTCGGCGGGGCTATTACCCAGGACCAGTCCGGCTGTGCTGGAGGAATATTTCTTCTCGCCATGGCGGCAAAAGGGCGGCGAGGCTTGGTCTGACTGGATGCCGGTCCTTGATGGTTTTCACGACAGTCTTGCGCGCCTGCTCAATGTTCCGGCAAAGACTTTGTGCGCGCAAGGCAATGTTTCTTCGGCGCTCAGCAAAATTATATTTTCCATTGCCCCGCCGCAAACGCGTCCGGTTATTTTACTGAGCGAACAGGATTTCCCGACCACCGGTTTTGTCTTGGCGCAGGCACGAAAGGCCGGGTGGCAATTGCGCTTCCTGCCGAAATCGGCCGATTTGAGCGATCTGCATATCTGGCAGCATGCCATGAAAGATGATGTGGGTCTGGTCTTTGTCACCCATATCACCTCCAATTTCGGTGCCAGAGCGCCGCTTGGGGCCATATGCGCCGCGGCCCGGGCCAAGGGCATTATTTCCATTCTTGATCTGGCGCAATCGGTGGGCGGCCTCGCCATTGATCTTGGGAAGATTGCCCCGGATTTTGCCATTGGCTCATCGCTGAAATATCTGTGCGGCGGGCCGGGGGCGGGCTGGCTTTATGTGGACGAGGCGCGCATTGGCGAATGTCAGCCGCTGGATGTCGGCTGGTTCTCCCACGAAAACCCCTTCGCCTTTGATATTCATGACTTTCGCTATGCGCCGGACGCCAAAAGATTTCTCGGGGGAACCCCTTCCATTGCGCCCCTGATTGTGGCGCGAGGCGGCATTGATCTCATCCATGAGATTGGTATTGGCGCCATTGAGGACCATAATCAGACCTTATTGCAAAAGCTGATTGAGGCACTGCCGGAAAAAGTGCTAGCCAGCGAGACAAGGCCCGGCCATCGCGGCAATCATATATTGGTGAAATCCCCTGACCCGGAAAAATATCAACAAGCGCTGGCGGCCAAAGGCATTAAGGGCGATATTCGTGAGGGCGCTTTGCGCTTTTCTGTCCACCTCTACACGAGCAAGGCTGATATCGCTGCATTGTTGTCTGGGCTTGACGCTGTAAGCGGTCTATAATTTTTATCAAATGGAGGAGAGATTATATGTCCGGCTTGAAATACACGATCCTTGCCGTTTTTGTGCTTGCCCTTTCCGCCTGCGCATCGGTTCTTGCCCCCAAGGTTGAAACCAGTGCCATAGCCCTGAAGCAGGGGAACTATCAGCTTGATCCCAAACATGCAGCTTTATTGTTCAAGGTCCAGCATTCGGGATTGTCCGATTTTGTCGGACGGTTTGAGGTGTTTAACGCCAACCTCGATTTTGATCCGGACAATCCGCAACAGGCTTCGCTGGAAGCGATTATCACCATTGCCAGCCTTGATATTGCCAATGATGATTTTGCCAGAACCCTGCTCGGCCCTTCCTGGCTGAATGCCGGACAATATCCCGAAGCGCGTTTTGTCTCGCAATCGATTGAAATAACTGGCGATAATGCCGGCATTGTTCATGGCCAGCTCAGCTTGAACGGCACAACAAAGCCGGTTGATATGACGGTAGTTTTCAATGGCGGGGCACAAATTTTGCTGACCGGAAAATATACGATCGGCTTTACCGCTCGTGCCCGTTTCTCCCGCAGCGCGTTTGGTATTGATCGCTATGCCAGTTTTGTGGGCGATGAAATAGAGATTGAGTTTTCCGGTGAGTTTCAACGCCAGCGATAAAAAGAAATTTACAAAATTAACCTTCTGCTTAACGGGAAGTTAACCACCCTTGCGGCATGAATAAGGGGAGAGAAAGTTTTTATTAACCCCCTTTTCAAAATCCTTTTCCTGACCCATGCCCTTGCTGAGAATTTTTCTATTATCCTTGAGCCTTACCCTCATCGCCCCGCTTTCAGCCCTGGCCGCCAAAAGCGATAGCGTCATTGGCCCTTCGGGCCTGCCAGTGCCGCGCTTTGTGGCCTTGAAAGCCGACCGGACCAATGGTCGCCTTGGCCCCTCTTTTGACTATCCGGTGCAATATGAGCTGCACCGCAAGGATCTCCCGTTAAAAGTGATTGCCGAGACACCGGATAATCAATGGCGCAAGGTCGAAGATTCTGAAGGGGTCAAAATGTGGATCCATCGCACGCAATTGGTGCAGGCCGAAAGCGTTATGGTGCAGGCCGATAGCGCCGTCGCCCTGCGCGCCAAGGCTCGCTATAATGCCGGTATTCGCGCCTTGCTGGAGCCGGGGGTCCTCGCCCGCCTCGAGACCTGCGAGCCGGAATGGTGCCGGGTTAAGGCCGGGAATTTCCGGGGCTGGCTCCCCCGCCAAAGCCTGTGGGGCATTGACCCTTAATTTTCCCCAAATCGCCGGAACCTATTTTCGTTTTGGTGCCAATCAAAACCGGGCTCTAACTCTTTGTTTTTGAGCACTTCTTATCCGAAAACCGGCCTCACCCTGAGGAGCTGCGAAGCAGAGTCCCGAAGGGCCCACTTTTCGCAGAAGCGCTCCAATCATTGCCTGTTTTCCTGGCTGTTGATGGCGGGCGGGCAAAGCTGTAGGTAGACGGGTTATACTATTAACCTTTCGGAGACCTTTATGCACTTAACGAGAGCTATGGCCATCGGGGCCGCTTTTTTTACCCTCGCGGCCTGCACCACCATGGCGACAGAGGAGCCTGCGGAAAATATCATCACCAAAATCGATGACAAATATATTGTCGCCGCGCCCATTCGCAGTTTTTCAGATTTCATTCTGGTGGAAACACAGCTTGGCGAAACATCACCGCAGGTGGTGGATTTGAAAACAGTCATTGACGATTTTGCCGATTATGATGCCATTTTTATTGGCGAGGCCCATGGTCATGCGGCCAGCCATTATGTGCAATCGAAAATATTTGCCGGTCTCCATGCCAAATATCCGGATATGGCCTTGTCCATGGAGCAATTTGAGCGCCCGGCGCAAAGCGTGGTTGATGATTATCTGGCGGGCAGGATTGGCGAAGAAACACTGATTTTTGAAGGCAAGGCCTGGCCCCATTATCGCTCTTCCTATCGGCCTCTGGTTGAATATGCCAAGGATAATGGCCTGCCGGTTATCGCATCGGAAATTCCTGCCAATATGGTCTCCTGTATTGGCGAGCGCGGGCCGGATTTTCTCGACACGCTTTCGGGCGAGCCGCGCCAATGGGCGGCGGAAAAATTACATCTCGAAGACAGCGCCTATAAGGACAAGTTTTACAGCTTTATGGATGCCGCGGCCGGACACGGGATTGATAATGACCAGAGCGAAGAAGAAATCGCCCGCAAAAAAGCCTATCGCTATGCGGCGCAGGTTTCCCGCGACGACACCATGGCCGAAAGCATTGCCCGCCATATGCAGGCCAATCCCGGGCGCAAAGTTTTGCATGTGAATGGCAGTTTCCATTCGGCAGGCCTTCTGGGTACACCGGAAAGGCTGGCCATGCATCTGCCGGGCCTTAGAATTGCCAATCTCCACCCGATTCTGGTTGATGACCCCAAAAACCCGAGTTTCAGCGCCGGGGATGTTGGCGAGGGGCAATATCTGGTCCTGCTCTATCCGGTACCGAAACGCTTTGTGCAGATGAAAAATATCAATGCCTTCATCGCCCGCACCAAAGACGAAATTGATAAGGATAAATGCGCCTATTAGACTGAAATCTACTGTCAGAAGAGGTATTTACGCCCCCTGCCCCTTACTTTCTTCTTGTTGACGCCATAGCTGCACACCGATAGGTAAACTAGGGCGAAAAAGGGACATTTTTCATGGAACAAAAATCAAGCTTCACCAAAGAAGAGCTTATTCAATGCGGGCAAGAGGGCTATGACGGCCCCGGCACGGCGCAATTACCAATACCGCCAATGCTGATGTTTGATCGCATCAACACAATCACCGCCGATGGCGGGCAGTATGGCAAAGGCCATATCATTGCCGAACTGGATATTGACCCTGAATTATGGTTCTTTTCCTGTCATTTTCCCGGCGATCCGGTGATGCCGGGCTGCCTCGGGCTGGATGCCATGTGGCAATTGGTCGGGTTCTTTTTGACATGGTCCGGCAATCCCGGATCTGGCCGTGCGCTGGGTGCCAAAGAGATCAAATTTACCGGGCAGGTCCTGCCGGAAGCCAAAATTGTCCGCTATGAGATTGATATGCGCCGGATGATGACCGGACGCTTGATCCTGGGGATAGCCGACGCAAAAATGTTTGTGGACGACAAGCCCATTTACGAAGCCAAAGGCCTGCGTGTTGGCTTATTCTCACGCGAGGCGCTGGAAGCGGGCATGCTATAATCTATAACCTGCCCTGCAAGAGCAATTTTTAAAGGAGACCCTTAA
>JALSJA010000276.1 GCA_026989615.1 Parvularculaceae bacterium
GGCAATTGTTTGTCGCCCCATCGGAGGCAATCGCGATAGCGATTTGCCGCGAGATATATCATGCAAATGCCCGGCCGAAAGGTCGGGCATTTTTTTGAGCCGCAAGTGCGGCTCCGGCGCTCATGCGCCGCGCTCGCGCAGGGCCAGCGCTGCCAAGCGCGATCAGGCCCACGAGCGAAAATATGGCATGTTTTGTGTTTAGGTGCTTTTTGCAATCCTCTCGCCGCGCTAGAGCCTGTTCGGTTTTGATGAATCAAAACCGGGCTCTAAGTCTTTGTTTTGACGCTCCTGAGCCAAGGCGAAGGGCCGGACGGATAACCGGCCTCACCCTGAGGAGCCGCGAAGCGGCGTCTCGAAGGGTCCACTTATCCTGGAAACGCTCTAGAGCTGGTGGGCGGCGGCGTACAAATAAAAATGCGCCCGGGATGACGGGCGCAAGTTCCTTTTCTACTCGCTACTCGCTATTTATGAGCGGTGAGAAATTGTAAAAAGGCTGGCCAGTCCTCTTTGACCTGACCGTGGGTGCCGGGGCGCATCCAGAAGGCGATATGGGCACTCGGCTGATAGTCGCCAAGATTTTTGGCACGCATGCCTTGTCGGCCAAATAATTCCCAGACGGGGCTGGCGGCCTCGGCAGCGCGGAAGGTGGATACCGGGTCGGACCAGACATCGCGGCGGGCATTGCCGAGCATCAAAGCGCGAGGCGCGAGCATGGCAATCAGAAAATGCTGATCAAAGTTTGCGGGGTCTTGTTCTGGCAAATTTGCATAGGCGGGGGTGAACCAATGGGGATAGGTTTTGGTAATGGATGCAATGGATTCGCCATTATGGCTGCGGTTGAGGGCTGCGCCGCCAGTGCCGGATTGGTGAGCGATGCTGCCAGCAAAGCGGGAATCAAAAGCGGCAGCTACAAGAGCGGATTTGCCCTGGCGCGAATGGCCATAGGTGAAAACCTTGTCGGCACGAATGCGTTCGTCTTGCTCCAATAAATCCATCATCCGCATGCTGGCAAAAGCCCATGCGCCGATTGTGCCGATGGGGTTTTTGCCCTGTCGGCTGGCGGGAAAGAAGGCATCCATTTGCCGGGGGGCAAAGGCTGCTTTATCTTTGATGAAATCGCCGGAATTAAAAATCAGAATCCCATAGCCTTCCGCCAGAATCATATCCAGGGGCGGGGCGGCGGCATAGCGGCCAAACACATAAAGATGAATGCCGTTTACGAATGCGCTACTATCGGTGCAAAGTCGCGATGTGGTTTCCAGCGG
Source organism: Parvularculaceae bacterium (assembly GCA_026989615.1). Classification (GTDB taxonomy): domain Bacteria; phylum Pseudomonadota; class Alphaproteobacteria; order Caulobacterales; family Parvularculaceae; genus S012-90. The sequence continues at coordinate 1,266 of JALSJA010000276.1, forward strand.
GGTCAGGGTGAGCTGTGGTACCGAAGCTTCGAGGCCGCAAAAATTTTGGATAAGTACGAGCGGCACGGGAGTTTCGCTTTGGGGCAGCACCAGCACCGCCAAGAATTCCCTGGCTATGCCATCGGCTTGCAGTTTTATCTGCCATTGTTCGGCAATAGCAGGTTCAGTAAGGGTGTTGGTGTCGATCCTTGTTATTTTAATCAGCGCGGCGCTGCCTTTGTCTGGAATTTCCCCATAAACATTTTGCTCCAATATCTGGCGCAGGTTTTCGCGGCTTTGCGACCATTGCTCGCGATCCGATATGGGCAGGGGCGGCAGGTCAAATTGTTGTTTGGGGGTGATGGGCGCGGCTACAAGGGTCAGTTGCACGCGGTTTTGATAGGTGCAGGCGACCACAAACAAGAGCGCCGCTATCATCAGCCCCCGGAAGATATTTTTTAGCATGGGCTTTCGCGCCTTTTAAAACCGTCCGGCCGGTCCGGGGAAAACAACCGGACTTTCTGATCCGTCCTTGGCCACAGCAGCAACGCCGAAGAAATAATTGTCGATGACAATATTTTCCAGAGTATATTCATTGACCTTGCCCACAAAGCGGGAATGGGCCCATTGGGCCTCGGTGGTTTTGCGCCAGTAAACGCGATAACCGGCAAGATTGCGCGCGCGCTTGCCCTTGACCCTGTCCCAGCGCAAAATGGTCGATGGGCTGACCGCACCTTCAATTTCGACATTTTCCGGCACCGGTGGCGCGTCCGCCATCATCGCTAGCGTAATCGCGTTAAGGCCGGTGATTTTGGCGGCGTAAACCTCATCCACGCCCTCCATGACATCCCCATAGGGGCGGCCATTTTCGGTGCGTAAATCCTGATGCTGGCGGTCATAATGCTCATGGGTTTCCATCAGTCGCACGCCGGGAATGCCGGCCTCGTTAAACGGGCGATGATGGCCACCGCGACGAAAGCGATCAAGACGATAAACCATCATCACATCGAGATTGGTCATATATTGATCGGCGAGGCGATCGATTTGGCGGGCAATATTGCGCGACGGGCTGTCGACCTCACCGCCGGTAAAGCGGCGCAGGCGTGCTTCTTCCGGGGTTTCAACGGCGCGGGTGCCTTCGGAAAAAACTCGGACAGTGGCATTGTCAATCACCCCGTCAATACCGGCAATATTGGAGATCATGTCATTATTCAGTACGGCCTGAATATTCCAGCCTTGTTCCAAAGCGTGGGCGGCAACAATCTTGCCGCCAAATAATCCCTGTTCTTCGCCGGACAGGGCAGCATAGATGATGGTGCTGTCAAAATCATATTTTGATAGAATACGGGCGGCTTCCAGAGTGCCGGCAACGCCGGAGGCATTGTCATTGGCGCCGGGGCTGTCGGACCTGCCGTCAAGAGGGTCGGTAACGCGGCTATCAATATCACCGCTCATCATCACTATGCGATTGGGATCGAGATTGCCGCGTTGAATGGCAAGAACAGAGACGATGGCCGTAGGGTCCGGGATGCGGGTCTCACCGGACACTGTGTCGGTGATGTAAACCACCTCCAGGCAGCCATTGCAGGCTTCGGAAATGCGCTCAAACTCCTCAAAAACCCAGCGCCGGGCGGCGCCGATACCGCGGGTCTTGCTTGTTGTGTCTGACAGGCTGTGGCGGGTGCCAAAATCAACCAGAGTTTGGATGTCACTGCGTATCCGCTCTGGCGAGGGGGCGTTGGCAATATCATAAAGCTTCATCACCTCTGATGGCGGCGCTTTTATGTCTTTAGCCAAAACCGGGGTGGTGAGGGGGAGGGTGGCGCAAGCGATGGCGATTATGGTTGTTTTTTTCATCAGATGAGAGTCTCCAAAGGAACAGCCTATGAGGATAGAGGAAAACCTCATTTTGACCAAGGCGTTAGAGAAGAATCTGGCAGCATTTTGTGGCAGTCAAACAAATGTGATGGCAAGCATTGCCCCGGCTTTGCCACCTCTTGTATAAGAATCAAAAAGGAGTGCTTCATTCATGGTTGATTTCAAGGTCTCGCAGCAATTGGCCCGGGTTAAACCCTCACCGACTCTGGCCGTCAGCCAGAAGGCGCGGGAGTTGAAGGCGAAGGGTGTCGATGTCATCGGATTGGGGGCCGGGGAGCCGGATTTTGATACGCCGGAATTTGTCAAAGAGGCCGCGATTGAGGCCATTCGACGCGGGGAGACCAAATATACGGCGATTGATGGTATTCCACCCCTGAAAGAGGCAATCCGTAAAAAATTCAAGCGCGATAATGGTCTTGATTACGGGGCATCCCAAGTCACCGTGTCCACTGGCGGCAAATATATGCTCTATGCGGCGCTGCTGGCATCGCTCAATCCCGGTGATGAAGTGATTATTCCCGCGCCCTATTGGGTCTCCTATCCGGACATGACCTTGCTGGCGGGTGGTGTGCCGGTGATTGTCGAGACCAAAGAAGAAGACGGATTTCGCTTGCAGGCAGCGGCGCTGGCGGCGGCAATAACCGACAAAACCAAATGGCTGATTTTCAATTCGCCATCGAACCCCACAGGCTCGGCCTATTCGCGCGAACAGATGAAGGCTTTGACGGATATTTTGGTTGATCATCCGCAGGTATTCGTCATGAGCGATGATATGTATGAGCATATTCTCTATGATGATTTCGAGTTTTTAACGCCGGCGCAGGTGGAGCCGAAACTATATGACCGTACCTTGACGGTGAACGGTGCGTCCAAGGCCTATGCCATGACCGGCTGGCGCATTGGCTATGCGGGCGGGCCGGAACCTCTGATTAAAGCCATCAACAAAGTGCTGTCGCAAACCACTTCCAATGCTTCTTCCATCAGCCAATGGGCGGTGGCGGCGGCGCTTGATGGACGTCAGGATTTTCTGATTGAGCGCAATAAAGCCTTTAAGGCGCGCCGCGATATGGTGGTCGAGATGCTGAATGAGGCCGAGGGGATTAGCTGCCGCAAACCGGAAGGGGCGTTTTATGTCTATCCGTCCTGTGCGGGCTGTATTGGCAAGACCAGCAAAGGCGGGCGTAAAATTGAAAATGATGAGGATTTTGCGGCGGCATTGCTGGAAGAAGAGGCGGTTGCGGTGGTGTTTGGTGCGGCCTTTGGCCTGTCACCCTATTTTCGCATCTCCTATGCCACATCAGACAGCCTGTTGCGCCGCGCCTGTGAACGGATCCAGAAATTTTGTGCGGCGATGGTATAGAGTTATCGAAAAATTCGATAATAAGAACCATTATTATCTATTTGAATAATGATGGATCGTTCCCATATACTCTCTTGTAACAAGGAGAGCTGAAAATGACCCGTACAAAAACAACCAAGAAACCCACCCGCCGCAAAACCAATGCTGTGGCTGACGCCATGGCCCGTGTGTTGGCTGACACCTATGCGGTCTATCTGCAAACCCACACCTATCACTGGAATGTCACCGGTCCGCAATTTCATTCCCTGCATATGATGTTCGAGGTGCAATATAATGAAATGTGGATGGCGGTGGACTTGCTGGCCGAACGCATTCGCGCCCTTGGGGAGTTTGCCCCTGGATCAGCGAAAAGTCTGGGCGCGCTATCGGATATAAGTTTTGGCAGGGACGAAACTCCCAAAGCCGAGGCCATGGTGAAAAACCTGCTGAAAGCCCATGAGACGCTGATTAGAAACGCCAAAGCGGCGCGGGATATTGCGGCCAAAGCGGGCGATAGCGAAAGCGAAGACATGTTGATTGCGCGCATTCAGGAGCATGAAAAAACCGTGTGGATGCTGCGTGCAACGCTGGGCTAGAGCACTTCTGCGAAAAGCGGGTCCTTCGACAAGCTCAGGATGAGGCCGGTTTTTAAGATAAGAAGTGCTCAAAAATAAAGACTTCGAGTTCGGTTTTGATTCCATCAAAACGAAAATAGGCTCTAACGGGCCCCATCAGTTTTGGGAGATTTGTAGAAGGCTGCTCTCCCCTCAGCCCCCCTAAAGGCCTTCTATAAAAATCGCCCCTGTCTTTTAAGGCAGGGGCGATTGTTTTTTCAAGCTTGGGGCTTGTGGCTACCAGATGGTGACGCGCTCTTCCGGTGGCAGGTAAAGCGCATCATCTTCCTTGATGTCAAAGGCTGCATACCACGCATCCATATTGCGCACGATACCATTGGTGCGATATTCCGATGGCGAATGGCTATCTGTGGCAAGGCGACGGGCCAGCTCATCTTCGCGATATTTGCGCTTCCAGACTTGCGCCCATGCCATGAAAAAGCGCTGGTCGCCCGTAAGGCCGTCAAGCACCGGGGCTTCTTCGCCGTCCAGAGAGAGCTTGTAAGCCTCATAGGCCATGGTCAGACCGCCAAGATCGCCAATATTTTCACCCATGGTCAGTTTTGGATCAATGAAGAAGCCTTCGAGGGGTGAATATTGGGCATATTGTTTGCCAAGCTTGTCGGCGCGCTTTTCAAAGCGCTCCGCATCTTCGGCGGTCCACCAATCGCGCAACATGCCGGTGGCGTCGGATTTACGGCCCTGATCGTCAAAGCCATGGCCAATCTCATGGCCGATGACCGCGCCAATACCGCCATAATTCACCGCCGGATCGGCATTGGGGTCAAAGAACGGGGCCTGCAGGATGGCCGCCGGGAACACGATCTCGTTACGGTTGGGGGAGTAATAGGCATTGACCGTTTGCGGGGTCATGAACCATTCCGTGCGGTCAATCGGTCCGCCCAGCTTGGCAATCATATCCTGCCATTGCCATTGATTGGCGCGTTTCATATTGCCAAAGGCGTCGCCGCGTACGACCTTAAATTCGGAATAATCTTTCCATTTTTCCGGATAGCCGATTTTGGTGGTGAAGGCTGCGAGCTTGGTGCGGGCTTCTTCCTTGGTTTCCTCGCTCATCCATTCATTGGATTCAAGGCGGACAAGGAAAGCCTTTTTGAGATTATCCACCAGCTCGTCCATTTTTGCTTTTGATTCTGGCGGGAAATAGCGGGCCACATAGACTTGTCCCACGGCTTCGCCAAGGGCACCATTGACGGCGGCAACGCCGCGTTTCCAGCGCTCGCGCTGTTCGGGCTGACCGCTAAGCGCACCACCATAAAAGGCAAAATTGGCATCATCGATTTCTGTTGGCAGTACCGATGCATTGGCGCTTAAATAGTGAACTGTGAGATAGTCTTTCCACACCTCAACGGGGGTCTCGCGAAAGATTTTGCCAAGGGCCTGAATGGCGTCATTTTCCCGAACCACAAATTCTTTTTCATTGCCAAGGCCCATTTCGGTGAGCATGAGCTCCCATGGAAAATCTGGTGCGTAAGATTGCAATTCCTCAATCGTGTAGAGATTATAGGTCAGATCCCGCTCGCGGCGCTTGGCCGATGTCCAATGGGCGTTGGCCATACGCTCTTCCAAAGCGTAAATTGCATTAGCCCGGGTCTGGACATCTTCTGCGCCGGTAAAGCCGAGCATGGTGGCCAGAAAGCCCTTATAGGCCTCTTGCTTGTCGGCAAAATTTTCTTCGAGATAATAATCGCGGTTCGGCATGCCGAGGCCCGATTGGGTGATGTAGAAAATGTAGCGGCCGGTATTTTTGCTGTCGATATCGACCCAGCCGGCGATTGGAGATTCGGACGCAATGGAAATTGTTGCGAAAAGTCTGGCGACATCTTCATGGCTCTCAAGGGCGTTAATTGTCGCCAGATCATTTTGTGTGACGGCAAGACCCAATTTATTGATGCGGTCGGTGTCGACAAAACTGTCATAGAAGTCGCCGATTTTTTGTTCAGCTGTGCCCATGGCGGCTTTGGCAGCACCGGCTTCCTGAATGATGCCGCGCACACGTTCTTCGGAACGTTCAAACAAAACGGTAAAGGAGCCGTAATTGGTGAAATCGGCGGGAATCTCAAAAGTTTCCAGCCATTTGCCGTTCACATAACGGAAGAAATCATCCCCCGGGGCAATTTCAGATTGGATCACGGAAAGGTCAATCCCGAAAGAGCCAAGCTCTGGTGTGGTTGGCGCGGCCTGTTGGCTGATGGTTTCCTGTTTGTCAGCGCCATCTCGGGCTGTCTCTTCGGTGGCTTGCTGGCTGCACGCTGCAAGCGCCAGCAGGGCAACGCCTGATAATAAAATTTTTCGCATATTGTTACCTTTAGGTTTGGTTGTCATTTACCGGGCCCCCTCTTTCGATATTTTCCGGCAAAGCAGGATGGCCCTGTTTGCTCCGGGCTGTTTTGCCAGATTTTTAGGCCCGGGACCATGACAATTCGGAAAGAAAAGAATATGGTCTGAGCCGAACTTTAAGGTCGTATTTTCAAGGATTTATCCCATGCCTTTGCCGCCACGCCCCATGCTGGGGGACAGCCTGCCTGCCGCACGCCCATCGCAGGAGACCCTTGATCTTCTGGCTTTGCGGCGCTCGACCCCCAATGCGCTGATTGTCGAGCCGGGGCCGGATGCGGCACAAATCGAAGATTTGCTGACCATTGGGGCGCGTATTTCTGACCATCGCCGGATTGTGCCATTTCGTTTTGTGGTGTTGGCGGGGGCAGCGCGGGCGGATTTCGGGGAGCGGCTGGCGGCGATTTTTTCAGCCAATAACCCGCAGGCAGATGAGGCGGTGATTGAAAATGAGCGCCAGCGCTTTGCGCGTATTCCGGTGACGATTGCAGTGGTCTCAAAGCCGGATAAAAATCACAAAACACCCGTCTGGGAACAGCAATTAACCGCCGGGGCAGTGTGCCAGAATATTCTGATTGCTGCCAATGCCATGGGTTTTGCTGCGCAATGGGTGAGCGAATGGATCGCTTATGATCGGGCGGCGCTTAATTGTCTGGGATTGGGGGCGGAAGAAAAACTGGCCGGGTTTATTCTGCTCGGCTCTGCCAAAGAGCCGCCCAAAGAGCGCCCGCGGGTGGCGGCGCAAGAGATAACGCAATATTGGCAGGGGCTCTAGTCCTTGTTTTTGAGCACTTCTTATCCGAAAACCGGTCTCATCCTGAGCTTGTCGAAGGACCCACTTTTCGCAGAAGTGCTCTAAGCACCGGATTTTTTTGCAAATTGCCAGCCAATATCGGCAAGGAATGGCACGATGGCGCCGTAATTTTTGCCTTCCTGCGATGATGCATTGCCCTGCAGGGCGCGGGCATAAACCCCTTGGGCAATGCCGGCAAGGCGGAACATATTATAGGCCATGCAGAAATCGAGATCCGGCAAGCCGTCGCGCCCGGTAATTGTGCAATAGCGGTCGATCATATCATCTTTGCCGGGCAGGCCGAGGGCGGCATGGTCAATATCCGCAAAGCCGAGCTTGGTAATCCGCGGTAAATGCCAGGCCATCAAAAAGTAGGAAAAGTCTGCCAGCGGATGGCCGAGGGTTGATAACTCCCAGTCGAGAACCGCGAGGGCTTTTGGTGTTATCGCCTCGAACATGATATTATCGAGGCGATAATCCCCATGGACGATCGTGGTTTCGTCGCCTTCGGGGATGGCCGTGGGCAGGAAGGCGATGAGATTATCCATGGCCGCAATGGGTTCGGTTTCGGCGGCTTTGAATTGTTTGGTCCAGCGGGCAATCTGGCGGGCAAAATAATTTTCATGCTTGCCAAAATCGCCAAGGCCCAAGGCTTTGTAATCGGCTTTATGCAGCCGGGCGATAGTGTCGGCGGCTGTGTTGAAAATAGCGGCACGCTCCGGCAAGGGCAGGTCTGGCAGGGTCGGGTTCCAGAACACGCGGCCTTGGAGAAATTCCATGACAAAAAATATTGTGCCGATGACGCCTTCATCTTCGCACAGGCCAAGCATTTTGGGCACGGGAAAACCAGTGCTGCCAAGGGCTTTCATCACCCGGTATTCCCGATCCACCGCATGGGCTGAAGGCAGGAGCTTGCCCGGCGGTTTGCGGCGCAAAACATATTGACGCGTCGGGGTGGTGAGCAGATAGGTGGGATTGGATTGACCACCGGAAAATTTGCGCGCGGTTAAGGGGCCGGAAAAGCCATCAATATTCGCGCTCATCCATTTCGCCAAAGACTGCTCGTCAAATTTTAGCCGCTCTGGCGTCTCGATTGTGTCGGCTGTTTTTTTATCGTTCATTTTGTTTGATCCTCCCCTATGTTATCAGACAGGCAAGGGAATGTTGCAAGTCATGGATGCAGTTTCAAAAATTGGTATGGGGGCGGTCAGTTTTGAGTCCGCTTTTATGGCGCAGCGGGTCGCACAGCGGGCAGAGATAGATCAGCTTGGCCATGTGAATAATGCCGTCTATCTCCATTGGGTGCAGGATGTGGCGCTTGAGCATTGGTATTTACTGGCCCCGCAAGAGATGCAGGAGAGGATTATCTTTGTGGTGCTGCGCCATGAAATTGACTATCGCGAGCCCATTCTGGAAGGCGAAGCGGTCGAATTGCGTACCTGGTTGGGGGAGATTAAAGGTCCGCGCCTTCCCCGCTATGTGGATATTCGCAAAAAAGGCGCAAAGCGCTTTGCGGCAAGATCGCTGACCACTTGGTGCATGCTGGACATAAAAACCCGCCGTCCCAAACGCGTGGGTGAGGATGTGTTTACGGCTTTTGGCCTGCCGAAACCATCACAGGATAAGGTTGTCCATGGGGGCGATGGTTGAGGAATTGGGGAAGACGACATTATTCAGCTCGGCCAATGTCATGCCGAGATGGTCGCGCAAAACGCCTTTGAAAATGGCGCGCATATCGGTGGAGATGGCAAGATCCTGACCATCGACCAACGCACCGGGGGCAAGGCCGGCAAAGCCCCCG
>JALSJA010000277.1 GCA_026989615.1 Parvularculaceae bacterium
CTGATTACGCCATGGATGCGCTGTCGGGGCTGAACTGGATTTCTCTTTATGGTCGTGCGCCCGATAAGGGGCCGGTGATTGCGTTTAATATTGATGGTGCGCATCCCCATGATGTTTCGACCATAGTCGATCAGATGGGGGTTGCCTTGCGGGCCGGACACCATTGCTGCCAGCCTTTGATGCAGCATATGGAGGTTTCGGCGACCGTGCGCGCTTCTTTTGCCGCCTATAACACCCAATCGGAGATCGATATCTTTATCGAAGCCATGCACAAGGTAAGGAATTTATTGTCATGAGCGAACAGCATAATGAACAGGAAAGCGATCGGGATTTTCTCGAACTGGCCCCGAAAAAACCGGTCAATCCCAATCCGCCGGATGAAAAGGAAGTGGAAGATTTGACCGCGGCCATCATCAAGGCCATGAAAACCGTCTATGACCCGGAAATTCCGGTGGATATTTACGAGCTTGGCCTGATTTACAAGGTTGATCTTGCCGATAATCGCGATGTCACCATCGACATGACCCTGACCGCGCCGGGTTGTCCCGTTGCCGGGGAAATGCCGCTTTGGGTGCAGCGTGCTGTAGAAGAGGTTGATGGCGTCAACAAGGTTGAGGTGGTGATGACGTTTGATCCTCCGTGGACGCCGGAGCGGATGAGCGATGAAGCGCGCCTTGAGCTTGGCTGGATGTAAGGCATAAAAAAACCGGGGGTGGCGAGGGCCATTCCCGGTTTTGCTTTCAAGCAGCCAGCCCTTTGCTTGTGGAGGCTTTAGGCCGGCCTGGATTGGCCCATAACGGTTTAGGGGTCCGTCAGGGCCGGATTTTTTAGCCGGCTTGGGGCAGAGAGACTTCCACCTTGCCGCCGCGTGAGACCTTGCACAGGACATTGATGCGCTCACCGCCAGCATGGGGGACAGCTTCCAGCATCAAAGTTTTGGTGCGATTGCCTTTGGAGCTTTTGAATTTGAGGCGATAATTATCCATATCCAGCAATTTTTCGCTGGCAAGGGCTGTGCGACAGGATTTGATATTGTCCTGTGTCGATTGGGCAAAGGCTGGCGCTGTGATGGCCAGGCTGGCGATTGCGGCCAAAGAACCGAGGGCGATTGTTTTCACGAATGGGTGTTTCATAATGAGAATATCCTTTTGAAAATAAAAAGTTACAGAGTCGACTATCTCGATGCTTGTAATTTGGCGATTGCTGGTCCATTATTCAAATTCATGTAAAAGATAAAGGTTATATCATATAGTAATGAGTGCTTCGCGCCTTGAATCTCTGGATCTGAATCTCATTCTGGCCTTGCACTGGTTGCTGACAGAGCGATCGGTCAGCCTTGCCGCCGAGCGTATGCATGTTACGCAGCCGGCGATGAGTCGTTCGCTGGGGCGTCTGCGCGATGTTTTCCATGATCCGCTTTTGGTCAAAACCGGGCGCTCCATGGAGCCAACACCGACCGCTCTTGATTTGCAGCCGAAAGTGGAAGAGGCGATAGAAAGCCTGCGCGAGATTATGCGCCATCGTCATGAGTTTGATCCGCAAACTCAGTCGGGTGTGGTGACCATTGCCTGTGTGGACTATCTAACCGTTCCGGTTGTTGAGGCATGGGCCAAAGTCATCACCCCCCATGCGCCCGGACTGGAATTGCAAATAGATAGTCTGACGCTCGATTCCGCCCATGATATGATTACCGGTAAAACCGATTTTATCATTCTGCCGGAATTGGTTTTGACGCTTTTACCGCCGACGATTGATGCGGACCAATATGTGCGGCGCAATCTGTTCGAGCAAAAATTTATCACTGCGGTGCATAAGAACCATCCCTTGGCCAGTGGTCGCATGACTCTGAAACGGTTTTTATCCTATCCCCATATTCTGATAAATCCGGAAGGGGACAAGATAGGTTTTGTCGATCAGGCTTTGTCCAATCTGGGGCTGGTGCGCAAGGTCAATTTTCGCACCTTTTCCTTTCTGTCAGCGGTTTCGATTGTGCGGAAAACCGATTCCATTTTAACGGCCGCATCCGGCATTTTTAATAATGATAGCCGTGGGCTTGTGTTTTTTGAGCCGCCGGTAAAAATGCCGCCTTTGCATTTTCATGCGGTCTGGCATCCCAACTGGACCGGCGAGCCGCGCCATAAATGGGTGCGCGACAGGCTTTTGCCGGCTTTGAGCAAATCTGGCCAAAAGGCGGGGCATATGGACCTAATCGACAAGCCTGTATTGCAGGGACGCTAAAAGCGCCTATATTAGAGATAGCTGAATTTTAAGGACTTTATCCATGGCCCGTTCATTACCCAAAGTCGTCACCCTGACCGACAAAGCGGCGGCCCGCATGAAGGGCATTATGAGCAAGGCCGATGAGAATTTTATCGGCGTGCGCATTGGTGTGAAAAATGGCGGCTGCGCGGGCATGGAATATGTGATGGATTATGCCGAAGCGGCCGAACCGCTTGATGAAGTGGTTGAGGATAACGGGATTACGATTTTAATCGACCCCAAGGCGATCCTGTTCCTGCTGGGCACAGAAATAGACTATGTGACGGAAAAACTGTCTTCCCGCTTTGTTTTCAACAATCCGAACCAGACCGATGCCTGCGGCTGCGGGGAGAGCGTTACGATAATTCCTGCAACCGGTAGCGTTACCGACAGCATTGCCGATTAGAGCACTTCTGCGAAAAGTGGATACCGGTTATCCGTCCGGCCCTTCGCCTTGGCTCAGGAGTGTCAAAACAAAGGCTTAGAGCCCGGTTTTGATTCCATCAAAACCGAAAAGACTCTAGGATTGGCTCCGGATTCCAGTTTTCAAACCCTGATACCGGTTTACCGGCGCACCGTGCCGTGACAATGCTTGTATTTTTTCCCGGAGCCGCAAGGGCAGGGGGCATTGCGTGATACCCGGCCCCAAGTGGCGGGGTCATTCGGGTCGACCTTGGCCGCCGCTTCACGGGCGCGCATGGTGCCAAAGCCGGTGGCCTGTCCATAGGCGCGGCGAGGGCCGTCCGGGCCACCATGGGCCGCGTCATTTTCTCCGCTGCTTGCGTCAATATGGGTGGGTTGCATGGCTTCGCGTTCTTTGGCTTTGCGTGCCTCTATTTCCTGCATCAGCCTTGTGGCTTCATCGGGCTTGGTTTCAAAGCGGACATTCATCAATGTTTTGGTGACATCCCGGCGCAAGCCGTCGAGCAGGCGGCCAAATAATTCAAAGGCCTCGTTTTTATATTCATTGACCGGATCGCGTTGGGCATAGGCACGAAAACCGACCACCGAGCGCAAATGATCCAATTGCTGCAAATGGTCGCGCCAGTCATTATCGATGGTGACCAGCAGGAATTGTTTTTCAATTCGGCGCATGACTTCGGGACCGGTAATTTCTTCGCGCTCTTTGGCGAGCTGGTCGGTGGCTTCAATCAGGCGCTCGACAATTTCGGTATCGGCGACGCCTTCTTCTTCGGCCCATTCCTTGACCGGGAAGGTGCGGCCAAAAATATCGGCCACTTCGTCATGCAAGCCCTGCACATCCCATTGCTCCACATAGGATTTTGGCGGGATATAGGTCTCGACAATATCTTCAATCAGGCTATGGCGCATTTCGGTGATGATTTCGCTGACATCCGGGGCGGACATGAATTCAATGCGTTGCTCGAAAATCGCTTTGCGTTGATCATTATTGACATCATCAAATTTCAAAACATTTTTACGCATGTCGAAATTGCGCTGTTCGATTTTCATCTGCGCTTTTTCAACCGCCTTGGTGAACCAGGGGTGCTCGATGCTTTCATCTTCGCGAATACCGAAACGGCGCAACATTTTTTCCATGCCGGCGCCAAAAATGCGCATCAGATCATCTTCCAGCGACAGGAAGAATTTGGTGGTGCCGGGATCGCCCTGACGGCCGGAACGCCCGCGTAGCTGATTGTCAATGCGGCGGCTTTCATGGCGCTCGGTGGCAAGCACATAAAGACCACCTGCGTCCAGCGCCTGTTGTTTCAATGCGCTGACACGCGCCTCAATTTCCTGGCGCTTTTTGGCAATGGTTGCTTCGTCATCGCCTTCTTCAAGGCTTTGCAGCACTTCCATATCGACATTGCCGCCAAGCTGGATATCGGTGCCGCGACCGGCCATATTGGTAGCAATGGTGACGGCCCCGGGGACACCGGCCTTGGCGATAATCTCTGCTTCTTGTTCATGGAAGCGCGCGTTCAGGACATTATGGGGGATCGGCTCTTTTTTGCCGGCAAGCTCATAAAGATAACGGGCCTTTTCCTTGTATTCGGCAATCAGTTCCGCATCCTTGTCGGGCTTCAACTCGTCAATATAGCCTTCATATTGCTTGGCTAAAGAGCGATAAAATTTCTTATTGCCCAGTAATTCCGACAGATATTCCGATTTCTCAATCGAGACTGTGCCGACAAGAACCGGCTGGCCGCGCTTATAGCAATCGGCGATCTGGGCGATAATGGCGCGATATTTCTGCTCTGCGGTGATGTAAAGTTCGTCATCCTGATCATCACGGGCGATCGGTTGATTGGTGGGGATTTCCAGAACATCAAGTTTATAAATATCGGCAAATTCCGCTTCCTCGGTCATGGCTGTACCGGTCATCCCGGCGAGCTTGTCGTAAAGGCGAAAATAGTTCTGGAAGGTAATCGAGGCGAGGGTAATGTTTTCCGGCTGGATTGTAACCCCTTCCTTGGCTTCCACCGCCTGATGAAGGCCATCAGACCAGCGACGCCCGTCCATCATCCGGCCGGTAAACTCGTCAATGATAACAACCTTGTCGCCTTTGACGATATAATCCTTGTCACGTTGGAACATATTGCGTGCGCGCAGGGCATTATTGATATGGTGCACAATCGAGACATTGGCCGCTTCGTAAAGGGACTGCCCTTCCAGCATGTTTTCCTTGCGCAGAAGGTCTTCCATAAATTCATTGCCCTCATCGGTCAGGGTAATGGTGCGGCCTTTTTCGTCTTGTTCGTAATGGTCTTCGGAAAGCTGCTGCACGAGCTTGTCGATAGTGATGTATAGATCCGATTTGTCATCGGTCGGGCCGGAAATGATCAGGGGGGTTCTGGCTTCGTCAATCAGGATCGAGTCGACCTCGTCGACAATGGCGTAGACATGGCCGCGCTGGACCATATCTTCCAATGAATGTTTCATATTGTCGCGCAGATAGTCAAAACCCAGCTCATTATTGGTGGCATAGGTAATATCGCAGGCATATTGTTCGCGCCGCTCCGGGTCGCTAAGGGCATTGGTGATAACCCCTGTGGTCATGCCAAGGCGCTCGAACACCCGGCCCATCCATTCACTATCGCGTTTGGCAAGATAATCATTGACGGTGACAATATGCACGCCTTTGCCGGTCAGGGCATTGAGATAGGCAGGCAGGGTAGCCACCAGGGTTTTACCCTCGCCGGTTTTCATTTCCGCAATATTGCCCTTGTGCAAGACAATACCGCCAATCAGCTGGACATCATAAGGGGTGAGGCCCAAAGCGCGCTTGCCAGCCTCGCGGGCTGCGGCGAAGGCTTCTGGCAACAGGCTGTCAAGGCTCTCCCCGGACGCAATGCGGGCCTTGAAGGTTTCGGTTTGTTGCTTCAACTCGGCATCGCTCAGGGCTTCCATTTTGGGTGCCAGCGCGTTAATCGCCTCGACCTTTTTGGTAAATGGCTTTAATTTGCGGTCATTGGATGTACCGAACAGCTTCTTTGCGATTCCGAGAATGGGCATTGCTTCTAACTGGTCCTTTAATTCAGGTTATGGCCGGGCGCAAAAACAAGTTTCATCCCGGAAGCGAGGGGCCATCGGTGGGCGCTGACTGGCCGATTGGACCCTTCCGGACTTTGCATGGCTCAAATCAGGGAGGCCAGCCTTTTGAAACCGGCTTCAAAGCACGGCGCTCGACACATAAGCAGCACCCTGCTTCCTGTCAATGAGAGGGCGGCGGCATTGGGTTGCAAAGAAGCCGCAAAGAACAAGACAGGCTAGACCAAATATGGCTAAACATTCCCTGAGGTCAGATCGTCGCGGTCGCCTGCAAGGACAGGTGGCGCACGGATAAATTGCAGGAAAAGGCGGAAAACACTTAAATATGGCGATATTTTCGTGGATATTTTTGCTCATCGGCAAGTCCCTGATATTGGGCTTTCGGGGGCTGATGGGGGGCAGCGGGCTATTTGTCCGGGGGTTATGGCACTGGTTGCGCTCAAGTGACGGGGCGGCGATGATGGCCGGTCTGGCGCTTGTGCTGATGATCGGGGCCTTGGCCTGGGCGGATGGGTTGGTCCAGTCAGGCCGCGCCCTGAAAGCGCCTCTTCAAGCGGGCGGGGCGGCCTCCGGTGTGGCCCCGGGTGCAGCCAGTGGGGGCGAGATCGATATTGTCTTGGCGCGGATAGACGGGGAGGCCATGCGCCTTTCGCAAGTGCGTGAATTTGCCATACAGGCGGGGCGCTTGCAGCCGGATGATCCGCTCGACCCGGAGCAGGCTTTTCGCCGGGATCTGGTGGCCGATGCCATTGATCAGCGGCTCTTGCAAAGGGCGGCAGAACGGGCGGGGATTGCGCAGGAGGCTGAAATTGATACCCGGCTGCAAATTGCCCGCGGGCGGGTATTGGCGTCCGCCTTTCTGGCCCGTCAGGTGGAAAAATCGATCACCGACGAGCTTATTCGCAATTTTTATGAGCGGCAAAAACAAACCATGCGCTTCGGGGATCAATATATTCTGGAAATGCTGCAAGTGGCGGACCGTGACAGCGCCCTGCAATTGGAGCGCCATATCAAGGGGGGATTGAGCATGGCCGAAGCCGCAAACAGCATCCCGCAAAATACCAGCTATCAAGCGGCGGTGGAATTTATTCCCGGGCCGCGGGCGGATCCGGCCATTGCTGAAAAGGTCGCCCAATTGTCATTGGGCAAAATCTCGGCGCCTTTTGCCACCAAAAAGGGCTGGGCGATTATAAAAATACGTCGCCGCAACGCGCTTTTGCCGCCGGCATTTGATGAGGTCGAGGGGACAATCCGGGAATTTCTGACTTTGAATATGGTCGAAGAGACAATGCGTGATTTGCGCGGGCAGGCACAGATAGAATTGTTTGAACCGAAAAAAGAAAGCGTTAACCCTTTGCCTGGGGCGATTATGGATGAGGGCGGCGCAATCGGGCAAGAACAGGGAAATTCGCAGTAGTTTCAGGAAAAATTGACCAAATAATTATACACTTCTTAAGGAAAATTGGCGAGATTGGGGCATAAAAGTGACTAAAGAAATCATGCTCGTAGCAGCAGCAGCCCTGATGGATTGTGATGGACGGGTGCTCATGGCGCAAAGGCCGAAGGGCAAGGAATTCGAGGGTCATTGGGAATTTCCCGGTGGCAAAGTAGAACAGGGTGAAACGCCGGAAGAAGCGTTAATCCGTGAGTTGAGGGAAGAATTAAGCATTGAAACGCAGACCGCCTGTTTGGCACCTGTCGCCTTTGCCTCTCATGACTATCAGAATTTTCATTTGTTGATGCCATTATTTGTGTGTCGCAAATGGAATGGAATGCCGAAGCCGGTGGAAGGACAGGCTCTCAAATGGATCAGAATCAAAGAAATAACGCAGCTGAAAATGCCACCGGCCGATATTCCTTTGGCAGCCCAATTGCGCGATATGTTTTGAAATTGAAAAAGAGCCTGCGCGCATTTGGCCAGAATGAATCCGGCGCAACCATGCTTGAATATACTTTGATTGTGGCCCTTGTCAGTCTGGCCATGCTGCTTTTCTTTTCGACCACGGCCAATAATACGAGCGCGCTATTGGTTGGAATTGCGTCGAAAATTTAGAGCGCTTCTGCGAAAAGTGGGCCCTTCGAGACTCTGCTTCGCAGCTCCTCAGGGTGAGGCCGGTTTTCGGATGAGAAGTGCTCAAAAACAAAGACTTAAGAGCCCGGTTTTGATTCCATCAAAACGAAAATAGGATCTAGGGTTTGCCATTACCCAATATTGCCTGTGCCAGGCTGTGGGTTGCCGAGCCGGGCTTTAATGGTTTTTGCTGCGATGCATGGGGGGCCCAGCCGGTCAGCATGACAATATCGAAGCTTGCCTTTGCGCCTTTTTCTTCCCCGTATTTTTCTTCATAAAGCGCCATAGCCCGTGCCAGAACAGCGCGCCGCAAGGGGGGCGCCGTTTGCACCAGCGGGGCCGTTTCGCCCATGGCGCGCAAATCATGCAGCAGGCGCACAGGGTTTTGATAATGGACAGGCATGGCTATCTTGTCGGCCACGGGCAGGGCAAAACCGGCGCGCTGCAAAAGAGCGCCCAGCGATTTCAATGGCGCCATGGGAACGAGGCGCGGACTGACGCCGCCCAGAATTTCTGTTTCAGCCTGATAAAGACAATCGCGCAGTTCATGCAATGTTTCTTCGCCGGGCAGGGCGGCAATCATAACCCCGTCGGGCTTGAGGGCTAGCCGCATGGGCGTGAGTGCGGCCAGCGGATCATCCATCATATGCAAATCCATTATGGATAAAATAGCCGCATATTTTGGCTCGGTCTGTGGTCGCACAATGCCATCAACGGGAAAGGCGTTGCCAGCAAACGGGTCAAGACAGTCAAGCTGCCGGACCCCTGCCTCGGGGGTGAGGAGGCTTTCCACCAGATGCGCCCCCGGACCAATGGCCAGCACCCGATCAAAGGGCCGGGCAATGCTTTCGAGCCGGTCGATCATATCCAGAACCACGGCCCGGTGCAGAAAATCGGCCTCGGCAAAGTGCCTGGCGGCTCGGCGGCGGCGCAAATGCAATAAGGATCGATTGAAGATTTGGGGTGGCGCTTTTGGGGTCATGGGGGGCATAATGACGCGTCAGCAGGGGGATGAAAAGCATGGAATTGGATATTGTCGACAGATATAAGGCGCAACTCAAAGGGGGGCAGCAGGGTTTGCTCAATTTTTTACTGCCGCCTCTATGCCCGATTACCGATTTGAAAGTGCAAAAAAAGGGGGCGTTGCATCCGGAAGGCTGGCAGGCGCTGGACTTTATCTCGGACCCTTTTTGTGCTGCCTGTGGCCTGCCATTTGAATTAAGCGCCGCTACAAAGCTCAGCAAGGAGAGTCTGTGCGGGGCTTGTGCCGCGCCGGATAATGCGCCTTTTGCGCTTACGGGCCCGCGCAGTTTTGATAGTCTGCGGGCTGTCACGCGCTATGACGAAGCCAGCGCCAAGCTCGTTCTTGCCCTTAAAAATTCTGACCGGATGGATATTGCCCCGGTTCTGGCGGAGCTGATGGCAGGGCCGGGCAGGCAGATATTGGCGCAATGCGATTTTCTAATCCCCGTGCCTTTGCATAGAAGCAGGCTGTGGTCGCGGCGCTTTAACCAATCGGCGGAAATCGCCCGGCATATTTGTCGGAACGGTGTCGAGCGCAAGAAATTCCAGCCCGGCCTGTTGCAGCGGATAAAGCCGACCCCGCAACAAAAGGGGCTGAGCGCCGACCAGCGTCGTCGCAATGTGCAAGGCGCTTTTGCGATAGCGCCGAGGGAAAAAATCAATCTGAAGGGGAAGAATGTCGTGCTTGTGGATGATGTGCTGACCACCGGAGCAACCATGAAAGCCTGTGCCCGGGTTTTGCGCAAGGCCGGTGCCGGGCAGGTGCATGGTCTGGTCTTTGCCCGCGTCATCGGCTATGGCAGCAGGTCATGGACACTGTTGGAAGAACCGCTTCTTCCCTAAAGTCGGTATTACAGGAATAAAAGCAAATGCAAGAGGTCACTATTTACACAACGCCATTATGCCCCTTTTGTGTGCGGGCCATATCGCTGCTGAAGAAAAAACGCGCTGCCTATACGGAAATTCCGGCAGGTTTTAGCAAAAAAAAACGCGCGGAAATGTTGGCCCGCTCCAATGGCCGCACGACTTTTCCGCAGATTTTCATTGGCGAGACCCATGTGGGTGGGTGTGACGAGCTTTATGAATTGGAGCGCAGGGGCAAGCTTGATGTGCTTCTGGCGGGGGGCTGATCCGTGACCAGCCCCTTTCTT
>JALSJA010000278.1 GCA_026989615.1 Parvularculaceae bacterium
AAAAACGCTTTCCAAAAATGTTCTTATTTGCAGGCCATCGAAGAAAGCCAGTTTTTCCCCTGATTGTACCGCAACCGGTGCATTATTGGCGCAAGCAATATTGCACGCCACCGCACAAAATTCTGCACCGGGGGCTTCGGCATCCATCATACAATCCATAGATGTATTATCTGCCATCATTTCTGCCATGGCCGCATTTTCAGAACCAAGTTCAGCCAATCGCAGGCTGTCACAAACGGTTCCCGCCCATGCCTGTGTCATGGTGAGGGAAAAAACCAAGGTTATGATCGCAAAAATCTTCATCTATGGTCCAATAAGCAGAGAAATTTCTAAATATCTATAAAATTCCGCAAAAAACATGACCTATGTCAAACCCTAACCGGTTCCTAACCGGAATGTGATTTCAACCCGCCTTTTTGAAAATAATGCAAAACTTTCGCCATTTGACCCTGACCCCTCTGTTAAAACCCTAAAAATTCTCCCTATTTCAGAGCCGCACGATTTTCCTTTATTCTCGGCGCAATAATGCTGTAAACCATTCGCACTCGCACGCTCGCGCTTCATTCGCAGGCATGTGGGTATATTTTTATCTATATCAAACCAGGAGTGTTATCCCCGTGACGTTTATTTCCAGAAATATCAAGACCAGAACCGCTCTGGCTGCCAGCCCGTTTTTGGCATTATTATTATTGGCCGCCTGCCAGGATTCTTCCAACGCAGCGCCAGAACAGGAAAAGGCCCCGCAAGCAAGCGAAGAAAAGGCAGCCCCTGCTTCTTCTGAAAAGAATGAAAAGCCGCATTGGACCTATGAAGGCGAGCATGGGGCCGCGCATTGGGCAGACCTGTCTGACAGCTTTGCCACTTGCGCCACAGGCCGCCTGCAATCGCCCTTCAATATTGAGGCCGACATCACCGCCGATCTGGCCGATCTGGCTCTGAACTACAAGCCGGTTCCCATGAAAGTGATCAATAATGGCCACACCATTCAGGTCGATCAGGCCGATGCCGGTCAATTGGTCGTGGATGGCAAATCCTATAATCTTTTGCAATTCCACTTCCATACAGGCAGCGAATATACCATTGATGGCAAAGACTACCCCCTTGAGGTCCACCTTGTTCACGCTTCTGCCGATGGCGCTCTTGCCGTTGTCGGGGTGATGTTTGAAGAAGGCGCTGCCAATGAAGAGCTTGGAAAAATCTGGGCCAATATGCCGGCAGAAAAAGGCGAAAACGCTGTTGACGGACAGCAGGTTGATGTCGCCAATCTCTTGCCAAGCGATCACAAATATTTCCGCTTTATGGGCTCGCTGACAACACCGCCTTGCACAGAGGGCGTTAACTGGCACATGATGGCAACGCCTATCACCGCCTCGGCCGAGCAAATCGAAGCCTTCAAAGCGATCTTCCCAATGAACGCAAGACCGCTTCAGGACGAGAATAATCGCCTTGTTGTGATTGACAAATAGGCTTGCAAAAGCTTTTTGAAAAAACAAGCAGCCGCAAAGCATCTTTGCTTTGCGGCTGTTTTCATTTTAGAGCCTATTTTCGTTTTGATTCCATCAAAACCGGGCTCTAACTTGCTGAAATTACGGCCAAAGAAATATCAGGCCGCAAAACCGCCCATCACCCTTTTATTGACTTGCCCTCTCGCCCATCCACAGACCGCTCACCGGGCCGGAGATCACAACATCTCGCTTAATGTATATTCTCCAGCCATAATTCATGGGCATCTATTTTTAGCTGCAACCAGGCATTATGCGCTTTATGGCGCGCTTCGGCTTCAGACTTTTTGCTCGCCAGAAATTGCTGCTCAGCCAGTAATAGCTGCGCATAATCATGGGCCCCAAGCTCGTAGCTACGGCGGGTTTTCTCGATGACAAACCGGCTGCTTTCAAGGGCGGAGAAAGTCATTTGCCATGTTTTATATGTATTGAGGACATTCTGCACATCACGCATCGCCGCTATGCCGATTTGGCGGCGCATATAGGCAAGATTATATTCAGCCGCCTTGGCCTTGGAGCGCCCCTGCGCCGCCACCGCACCTCTTTGGCGCACCCCGATGGGTACCGATATGGTCACACCGACCCCTGTTTCATCACCCCCTTGTTCATTGAAGACGCGCAGCCCAAGGGTTGGGTCGGCAAATCGATCCAGATTGCTGCGCCGGGCGATGACCCCGAATTGCTCTGCCTGTTTTTCGACAATGGTAAGCTCATGACTGCGCGAAATCACAAGATCCACCCAGTCTTGCATATTGACCGGTTCATCGGGTGTTGGCAGTTTCGGCGCATGGTGCGGCATTATAATTTCGGGAAAGCTGCGGACAATGACATCCCGCGCCAGCGCTTCATTCCCCTGCGCTTCAGCCGCAAGCGCCATGGCTGTTTGCAAGGCACTTTTGGCAAGCCCCACATCCAGATCGGACGCATTATTCAGGGCCCGCCGTTTTTCCAAAGCCGCCAGCGCTTTGCGATGAATTTCTACATAATCTTTACTGATGCGGTGCATTTCCGCCGCTTTGATCCAGTCCATCCATAATTGTTTTAAAACAAGCGCTGCTTGGTGGCGGGCATCTTCTGCTATGTTCTCGGCAATCTCTATTTCCAATGCAGCCGTTTTACGATCAAGGCGCCCCTTGCCGAAAAGGCGTATACCCTTGGCAAGACCGGCATCATATTCTTCCAGTTCCAAAAGGCCGCTTATTTTGCGCTGCGTATATGTGCTGCTCAAGGTCAGCTCATGGGGCCCATAGCGAAGGGCGTCGGCAACAGAGCGCGAGGTTTCAATATTTTGTCTCGCCTGCTGATAAACAGGATAATTGTCCAGCGCCTGCTCAACCATGTCACGGGGAGGCAAATAACCTTCAGCGGCATAAGCGAAAGGCGCCATCAGAAACATGATGGTAAAATATATGACCTGTTTCATCATAATAACCGCCCTGCTGATAAAACCGGCTCGGTCCAATACATCAATCCCGCTATGGGCATATCCGCCTTCAAGCTCTCCAGTAATTGCCGGGAGCGCTCCACGCTTATAATCGCTATAAAAAGACGCCGGTCCGTGCGGCCATGGACTTTCTCCCGGGCGCTGGCGCGGTCAAAGCCAAGGCCATGCCCTTCCGCCTTCATGGTTGTAAAACCTGAAAGCGGCGGATCTTGATCCAGCATATATTCCACAAGGCTATCCTCGGAAACCGGCGGATAGATGAGTGTTAGCTTGCATAAATGTTGGTCCATGCCAGCTCTCCTCTATTTTGGTTGGAACGTTTTTTGGACACGCCAAATTTTTTGAACAGGACCGGCAATAGCAACAAGGTCAATATGGTTGAGGATATCAGCCCGCCAATCACAACAATCGCAAGCGGTCTTTGAATTTCCGATCCCGGCCCATGGGCAAATAAAAGCGGCACAAGCCCAAAAGCTGCAGCCGTTGCGGTCATCAAGACAGGACGCAAACGGCGTTTGGCCCCGGTCACTATCACCTGATCCAAGGCCATGCCTTCAGCCAGAAGCTGGTTATAATAACTCACCAAAACCAGCAAATTCAAAACCGCAATGCCCAATAAGGCAATGAACCCAACCGAGGCCGGTACTGAAAGATATTCCCCTGCCAAAACCAGCGCCAACACGCCGCCCACCAAAGCAAAGGGCACATTCGCCATGATTAACAGGGATTGCCTGAAGGAGCGCAATGTCGCAAACAGCACCAGAAAGATAAGCCCAAGAGCAAAGGGCACGACAATGGCAAGGCGCGCCGCGGCCCGTCTTTGGTTTTCAAACTCCCCGCCCCAGCTCAGGCGATAGCCTTCCGGGAGATCGACCTTGCCGGCCACCGCCGCTTGCGCATCTTCAACAAAGCTTACAAGGTCGCGGCCGGATACATAGGCTTGCACAATAGCAAAACGCGATGCGTTTTCCCGATCAATTTTGACCCCGCCGGGAACGCGCTCAATACTGGCAAAGTCACCAATACGAATAACTTCATCATCGCCAACGGCAATTTGCACGCGATTAAAATCATCCGGGGAATTGCGTAAATCGTCCTCGCCGCGCACGATAATCTGCGTCCGCCGGGATGGCTCGACCACAATACCGGCCTCCACGCCGGTCAACATCGCCCGCATATCATCTTCTATATCCGATATATTAAGCCCGGCGCGCCCCAGCGCCAGCCGGTCAAGGCTAAGCTGCATATAGTCCAGACTATCATTGGACAGGGTAAAGACCTCGCTGGCCCCGTCGACCTCGGCAATCACATTTTGTATATCCCCCGCAAGCCTTGCCAATGTAGCAAGGTCCGGGCCAAAAATTTTAACCGCCAGATCGCCACGGGCACCGGTCAACATTTCCGAGGTGCGCATTTCGATCGGCTGTGTGAACGAGGTTTCAATCCCCGGCATGGACTGCATGGATTGACGCATCTGATCGATAAGCCATTCTTTTTTAGGTTTGCGCCATTCCTCTTTCGGCTTGAGAACCAAAAATGCGTCCGTATCATTCGGGCTCATGGGATCAAGCCCCAGCTCGTCAGAACCGACCCGCGCAATGATGCTCTCGATTTCCGGTACATCTTCCAGCAAGGTTTGTTGCACCATCATATCCATCTTGACGCTATGCTCTAAGCTGATGGAGGGGAGTTTGGTCGTCTGCATAATGACCGAGCCTTCATCCATGGTCGGCATGAAAGTTTTGCCAACAGATATATAGGCAATAAAAGCCGCCAACAGGCTGACCCCTGCAATGCCATAAATAAACACCGGAAAACCCACAAAAAACTTGAGCATACGCTCATAGACAGGCGTAATTATCCGCATCAAAAGCGGCTCTTTGCCGTCGCCCGGCTTGATAATATAGGAGGCCAGCACCGGAATAATTGTAAGCGATAAAATCAGGGAGGAGGCAAGTGCAAAGACAATCGTCAACGCCACGGGGCGAAACAGTTTTCCCTCCAGACCCTGCAATGACAGCAGGGGCAAAAACACAAGGCAGATAATAATCACGCCCGAAGCCACAGGCGAAGCTACTTCCGTAGCAGCCCGATAAATATGATGCAAACGCGGGGTCGCCGTATTTTTTCTGTAGTGGTTTAACCGTTCAACAACATTTTCAACCACCACCACAGAAGCATCAACAATGAGCCCGATAGCAATCGCAAGCCCGCCCAAACTCATCAGATTGGCCGACAGCCCGGTGAGCCGCATCAACATAAATGTCGCCAGAGCCGCCATGGGCAGGGTAAGCGCCACCACAATAGCGGTGCGGATATTTCCCAAAAACAGCAACAGCAATATCAAGACCAGAACAATAGCTTCGGCCAGAGCCTTGCGAACCGTATCAATGGCTTTATCAATAAGTGCCGAGCGATCATAGAAAACTTCAATGCTTACCCCGTCAGGCAATGTCGGTGACAATTCTTCCAGTCTTTGTTTTACATCGCGAACAATCGCATTGGCGTCTGCCCCGCGCAGGGATAACACCAGTCCTTGCACCGCTTCCGATTTTCCATCCTTGGTCACAGCGCCATTGCGCGTCAAACTGCCAATGCGCACCTTGGCCACATCGCCCACACGAATAGGCGCGCCCTGTCCATGGAAAACGACGATCTGTTCAATATCCTCCAATGTTTCAGCCGCACCAATGGCCCGCACGGCAATTGCTTCTTCTCCTTCGGATATCCGCCCCGCCCCATCATTGCGATTGCCCATTTCAATCGCATTGGTCAGATCGCGAATGGTTAGCCCCGCCGCGGCCAGCGCATCAAGATCCGGCACAACATCAAATGTGCGCACCAGGCCGCCAAGGGAGTTCACATCGGCCACCCCCGGCAAGGTTCGCAATGCCGGACGAATGGTCCAGTCCAGCAAGGACCTGCGCTCTTCCAGACTCAAATCCCCGCCTTCAATCGTGAACATGAAAACATCGGAAAGCGGCGTGGATATGGGCGCAAGGCCACCCTCGACATTTGGCGGCAAATCCCCGGCAGCATTGCTAATGCGCTCTGCTACTTGCTGGCGCGCCCAATAAATATCGACACTATCATCAAAATCAATCGTGATATCGGCAATCGCATATTTGGCCATGGAGCGTAAAATCCTTTGCTTGGGGATCCCAAGCAGCTCCATTTCCAAAGGCGCAATAACGCGAAGCTCGACCTCTTCCGGCGTCATCCCCGGCGCCTTCATGATAATCTTCACCTGCGTTGTGGAAATGTCCGGAAAAGCATCAATGGGAATGCGTAAAAATGACAAAGCGCCAAAAAGCATCATCACCAATGTCACAGCAATGACGAACAGTCTTTGGGTCAGCGAGAATCCAATAATTTTAGCAAGCACTATTCAGCCTCCATCAGGCTGATAGCTTTAAGCTCCGTCAAACCACTTGCCGCAACCACATCGCCGGGCTTTACCGCGCCAGCGATTATCGCAAATCCACGGGTGCGGCCCTTGACCACCACCTCTAGCGGCACAAAGCCATCATCGGATTTTTTGTAAATATTGGTTTTTCCGTTTAATCGAATAATCGCCGAGGAAGGCACCCGGACCAATTCATTCCCGTCTGCCAATTTGGAGATATTAACACTGGTAAGCTGCCCGATATTCAAACCGGAGCCGCTTGGCACCTTGGCAACCAGAAGTGCTGATTTGGTTTTGGTATCGATGAGCCGCGCTGCGGAAACGACCTCCCCGTAGGACCCATCATCAAAACCGATTTTATCGCCAGCAGTGATATAGCCCACCAAATCTGCCGGCACCTGCACCTCCGCCCATAGCGCATCTGATGTATAAAGCGCGCTAACCGCCATTAGCGGCTCAACCGTCTGGCCGATTTCCAGATCAAACGCCTCAACGCGCCCCTTGGCGGGTGCCTTTACAGAATATTGCGCGCCCCCTGCACTATAGATCCCCCGCAAAGGGGCCTGATGCTCATCCACCATGGCTTGAGCGCGCATCACCGCTGCTTTTAGGGGCAAAAGTGTTGCACCGGCCGCCAGGCCTTCATCGACCAGCTTCTGTTGTTGTGCCAGGGCAATATTGGCGGTGCTCAATTCGCTTTTGGCCGCATCGAGGCCAATCTTCATATCGAGATAATCGCGGCTGCGAATGGTGAACAGGGTTTGGCCCGCTTCAACCTTTTGACTCGGCAAAATATGAATTTTGGTCAAAACCCCTTCAAACGGGACGGTAATCGCCCGCAAGCTTGACCTTGCAGGAATGATTTTAGCGGGCACATTCGCCAATGATATATCACCGGCCGGTTGCGCAATTTGGGTTGTGATGCCGAGGCGGGCAATTTGCTGATCGGTCAAAAGCACTTTTGGAGCCTGTGCCAGTTCCGAGGCAAATGCGCCAATAGGCAACATGGAAAACAGGCTGGCACAAATCGCCAATAGGAAAAATTTCACGCGCATGAAGCCCCCGAATTTTTTATAATTCAAAACCAGAATTGGAACGATTATAAAAACAACCTGAAATCAACCTGAAAACCCCAAGAAATTACGGCTTTATCCGGTTTGACAGACGCGCGCGGGGGGCGGCAAGAGTCACCCCGCCCGAAACCGCACCCATGGCGCATGGAACCTGCAAAGATTTTTTAACCATTTAGCGCCGGAAGAAATATCTCGATGCGCAAACCATTTTTTGGCGATTTATCCAATCGACAATTGCCGCCATATAATTGCACAAGCTCCCGGACGATAGCCAGACCAAGCCCGCCTCCGGCCGTTGTTTCATCCCAGCGCGTACCCAAATCAAAAACAACCTCATAGGCTTCCGGCGGCAGGCCCGGCCCATCATCGTCAACCCGGAGAGAAATTTGTCCGCCTTCGACATCCCGCGCCACAATATTGATCTCGCGCACCGCAACCTTAAAGGCATTATCCAATATATTACCCAATATCTCGCTCAAATCGATAGCATCGACGGTTACCGGTTTGTGGCTGGCAATGTCGATATGGACTTTAATATTCTTATCTCTATGAAGCTGCTCCATAGCCTTGACGATTGGCCGTAAAACATCTTCCAGATTTGAAACAATACCGGGCATATGCGCCGCCGCCGAAGCGCGGGCGCGGGCAATCTGGTGATCGATATGCCTTTCCATGATTGTGCATTGTTTAATAATCGTGCTTGAGGATTGCTCCAGACCGTCGTCTTTTAGCTTATACCCCTCATCCGTGATGATCGCGAGCGACCCCTTCAGCCCATGGGCCAGATTGCCCGCTTGCGCACGAGCACGCTTGAGCATGTCATCACTGGTTTGGATAAGTGTATTCAATTCACGGACCAAAGGCGTGACTTCTTTGGGATATTGCCCTTCAAGCTTTTTTGTCTTGCCAGCCCAAATATTCTTGAACTCGTCCGACAGGCGTTTGAACGGCTGCAAGGCGAAGCTTGTGAGCAATGCCGCCGCCAGTATCATCGTTAGCGCAAGAACAACAAAGGCCCAGGCCAGTATGCTGTTAAAATCACCAATCATGGCATCAAGATGCTTGCTATCGACGGCAATGATAATACGCTTTGGGATATTATTGAGCGGCGAGATATGGGTTGACTTTTCAACAACCAATGAAGGCCCTGTGGGCCCGGTTATTTTATGATGATGGATGGCAACTTCTCGATCAAAGGGCTCGTCGGCCATTTGCAAATGACGACCATTCAAAGACGGACTTAGCAATATTGAATTGGCCGTTCTCACCTCCCAATAATAACCGGAATTGGGAATATTATATTTTGCATCACTATATTCGCTTGCCAGCGATAGCTGGCCATTCTCATCGACGGCGGTGATATTTTCCAACTCATAAACATGTTGTATGACTTCATCAAAAAACTGTTTGGAAACATGGTTGTAAAATACGGAAGACAGCAACCCATATCCAAGTAGCGATCCGATCACCACCCACAAAACCGATGCAGTAATCATTCTTCTGCGCAAAGACATTTTTGAAAATAACCGCATCATCCAAACCTGTATCCCAAACCGCGAACTGTTTTGATTTTCTCACTGCCTATTTTCTTCCGCAGCCGCCCAATATAAACTTCTACAGTATTGGAGCCGCGCGCCTCATTTATCGGATAGAGATGTTCAGCCAGCTCTGTTTGCGATACCACATGACCAATCCGGTGCATGAAATATTTCAACATTCGATATTCAAACGCCGTAAGCGCGATCAATGCGGACCCAAGGCGCACCTCTCCGCTTACACTATCTAGCGAAAGGTCACCATGTGTCAGCACTGTGCCACTAATGCCAGCGGCGCGTCGGATTAAGGCCCGTAATCTGGCGACCAATTCCGGCGTATGAAATGGCTTGGCCATATAATCATCCGCCCCGTGATTAAGGCCTGCAACCTTCTCCGCCCAGGAACTGCGCGCGGTCAATATCAACACCGGCATTGTGACGCCCCTGTTTCGCCAGTCCTGCAAGACATCAAGGCCCGGCTTGCCCGGCAATCCCAAATCCAGAATTGCCGCATCAATATTGCCCTGCAAGCCAAGCTCATACCCGTCTTCACCATGGGAAGCGCGCTCGACAACAAAACCGGACTCCAATAGCGATCGGCCAATCCGGCCGGCCAAGTCTTCATCGTCTTCCACCAATAAAATACGAATGACGGTCTCCTAAAATTTAACCCCGCTAAAAAGCCCTCTACAATCCGAAGCTTAAACCCAGATGAAATTATCAGGCAAACCGGACCGGTATTTAGAGCACTTCTGCGAAAAGTGGGTCCTTCGACAAGCTCAGGATGAGGCCAGTTTTCGGCTAAGAAGTGCTCAAAAACAAAAACTTAGGGTCAGAACCCATATTGGGGGGGGGTGCGAGGCGCCCAAATAGCAATTTTATCAATAAGTTCAGTGGCCTGTCTGTTTTGCAAAACCCTTTGGATTATGCTAGGACCTGCCTCGCCTAAAAACTATAATATTTTGACTGAATATTAGAG
>JALSJA010000279.1 GCA_026989615.1 Parvularculaceae bacterium
TTCAAGAATGAAGAAGATCGTGCCGCCTTTGCGGCGCTTGATCTCGATGTGGCGATTGTCGTGGCTTATGGATTGATATTGCCCAAAGCTGTTTTAGACGCGCCGCGCCATGGCTGCCTTAATCTCCATGGCTCTTTATTGCCGCGCTGGCGCGGGGCCGCCCCCGTCCAGCGGGCGATTATGGCCGGAGACAGGCAAACCGGTGTGCAGGTGATGCAAATGGAAAAAGGGTTGGACACGGGGCCGGTGCTATTGTCGGAAGTCACCGATATTATGGCCGATGATACCGCCGGCAGTCTTACCGACCGGCTTTCCTATTTGGGGGCGCAGCTTTTGCCCCGGGCGCTGTCAGCCTTGGAGCGCGGCGGGCTTGTGGCCACGCCGCAAGCGCAAGAGGGGGTGACCTATGCCCATAAAATTTCCAGTGACGAGGCGCGCATAGATTGGACCCGCCCTGCCCGCGCGCTTGATTTTCATATTCGCGGGCTGTCGCCTTTCCCCGGTGCCTGGTTTGAACTGGAAGATGACAATGGCAAAGCCTATCGGGTCAAGGCGCTAATGAGCCAGCGCAGCGATGAAAAAAGCGATCAGGCGCCCGGCACCATAATCGGCGCTGAAAGCGAATTGCTGATTGCTACGGGGGATGGCGTTATCGCCCTGACCCGCTTGCAGCGCGCCGGCGGCAAGGCGCAAGGAGCTGGCGAATTTTTGCGCGGGGCCAAGCTTGCCGCCAAGAGCAGAGCCTTTTAGATGCCGCGTTTTCACCTGATCCTCGAATATGACGGCACGCCTTTTGTCGGCTGGCAAAAACAGGCCACGGACCTTTCTGTGCAAGAGGCCCTGGAAAACGCAGGTGAAGCTTTAAGCGGCGCCCCTGCCGCCTCTGTCGCCGCCGGGCGCACCGATGCCGGGGTCCATGCCCTTGCCATGAGTGTGCATATTGATCTGGCCAAGAATTTCCCCGCCGACACGGTGCGCGATGGCCTTAATGCCCATTTGGGGACGCTGCCGATTGCGGTTATTTCCGCGCACAAGGTGAGCGAGGATTTCCATGCGCGGTTTTCCTGTATTGGGCGGCAATATTTCTATCGCATTGCCGAGCGGCGCAGCCCGCCAGCCCTTGATGCGGGGCGGGTCTGGCATATTCCTTACCCACTAGATGCTGGGGCGATGCAGGAAGCCGCCCAATGCCTGATTGGCGAGCATGATTTCACCAGTTTCCGCGCCAGCCTGTGTCAGGCCAAAAGCCCGGTGAAAACCCTGGACAGGGTGGAGATTTTTCGCGCCCGTGACGAGATTATTTTGCGCTTTGCGGCGCGGTCTTTTTTGCATAATCAGATCCGTTCCTTGGTGGGTTCTCTGGAACGGGTCGGCGCGGGCAAATGGGCCGTGGGAGATATGCAAAAGGCGCTGGAGGCAAAATCGCGCAGCGCTTGCGGACCGGTTGCCCCGGCCCATGGGCTTTATTTTGAAAAAGCGCTTTATCCGGATAATCTGGCGCAGGGTTGAAACTTTAGAGCCCGGTTTTGATACCAATCAAAACCGAAAAGGCTCTAGCGCCGCATCCAAAACCACAAGCAAGAAACAGGCTTCTCAGGATAAAATGTTTCTTTTTTATGGATTGGGTTGCTCTCACCCAAGAGCGGCTGCGAAGAAGCGGGGGAAAACTTTGCCCCGGCCTATTTTAGCGGGATGGCCTGATCCTGCATCAACATGCGTTTTTTCTTGGCTTCCTCTTCAAGGGCAAGCACTACCGGGTGCAGACCGTCGGGATATTTTGCTTTGACTTTATCGGCGCAAATGGCGGCCTCGGCGATGACTTTGTCAATGGCGGTTTTGGCGGTGGCCTCATCGGTCACTTCCGGCAGATTTCCGGTCAATGTGGCGATGGCCGCGCTGGCATATTGATTGCGCTCTTGCTCATTGGCATTGGGGGCGGCCAGACCCAACTCATAGCCCCAGATGAGAAAAGCGATTTCCGCTTGAATGGCCGCTTCTTTGGGCATGCCATTGGGGATTAGATATTCCATGATCCAGCCATAGGTGGCGGCGCAATAGGCCGCTTCTTCGATTTTGAAATTGGCATCTTTGGGGCTTGCATTATTTTGCGCCGAGGCGCTTACAGGCCACGTGCCACCTATTGCCGTCAAAATTGCCAGCAATCCCAAAGGAAAAGAATATTTGTTAGCGCGCATAAATTTAAAAACCTTATCACCAGCCATGGCTATTAGCAGACAAATGCGGCAAGAATAAGCGGCCAGACTATATTCTTACCATAGTTTTAGGCCATATTTTCAGACAGGGTATAAACCGGGATATCAACTGCTTGCAGGCTCATAACTCGGGAAAATCGAGGATAAAAGGCCGGAAAACACAAGCTGTATGGCAACAGCAAAAAGCTCCAGAAAGATCAGCATCATCAAAACATTACCGGTTTTGATCGCGCCGCCAATATGCAAAACCCGGAAGCGGATAAAAACTTTCAAGACAAATCCCAAAAAGGCGGCCGTGACCACCCCTTGCAATTTATCCAGAGAGACCATGGCCACCGCCAGAAAGCTGACCGGTAATTGGACGATAAGCACCGACCAGTTAAAGCCAATAATCACCGGAGCGATATGCTTGTCCCAATGCAGGCGTTTGGCAAATAGCGCCAATATCCAAAGGCTGCCGAGCCAGACCATGATAATGATCGTTAATTGAATCAGCTCACCCACCAGAAATGGCGTGTCGATAAGCTCCGGTCGCTGCTCGGCGGGCATGGCCAGAATTGCCCGTACCAGCGCTTTGTCGAACAGCAGGAAAAAAGGAAGGCTGAGCGGAATGGCGAGAAAAGAACGAAACACACCATCTGCGGATAAATCCATCCGCGCCCGCCAGTTTTCTTTTGCAGAAATCATCGCCAATACGGCAGAAATATCAGTGCGCACAGAATGGGAAACTGAATGGGGCAAGTTTAACCTCGTTAAAAAAATTACACTTCAAAATAACGCTGCAGAATTTCCAGATAAATATCCGACAGGCGATAGATGTCGTCAATCCGCACATGCTCGTTAAGCTTGTGAATGCTTGCCCCGACAAGCCCCACTTCCGCCACCGGACATAAAAAGCGAATAAAGCGCGCATCGGAGGTGCCGCCACCTGTGGTGCAATCGGGGGTGATGCCGGTTTTATGGCGTACGCAATCGCGCAAAAGGTCAATAAAATACTGGTCCTGCGTCAGAAACGCTTCGCCGGAAATACGCGCTTCGAATTGCCAGCCATCGGGACCCAAGACTGTCTCGATCCGCTCGCGCAAATGCGCGATCAGCGCTTCGCCTTCCCAATTGGGGTTAAAGCGCACATTGAACTTGGCCTCGGCTTCCGGCGGGATAACATTTTCCGCCAGCGCCGGAGAAGATACGCCGGAAACTTCGAGATTGGAGGCCTGAAACATCTCATAACCCTCATCAATCGGCGGCTCGAGCAAGGCGCTTAGCACTTTTATCAATTTCGGCAGGGGATTATCGGCGCGCTCCGGATAGGCCACATGGCCCTGCACACCATCAATGCGCAAATGGCAATTACACGAGCCGCGCCTGCCGATTTTAATCATGTCACCGAGTTGTTTTATGGAGCTTGGCTCGCCCACCAGACAATGATCGATTTTCTCCCCGCGCTCCTGCAGCACCCGCACCATTTGCCGCGTGCCATTGATTGCCATGCCTTCTTCATCGCCGGTTATCATCAGGCTGATAGTGCCGGAGAAATTCTTGTGATCCTCCAGAAAACGCTTGGCAGCAAAGACAAAGGCGGCCAGCGCGCTTTTCATATCCGCCGTGCCACGCCCCCATAAAAATCCATCTTCTTCATTGGCTTCAAAAGGCGGGTGATCCCATTGGGAAACATCCCCCGCCGGTACCACATCGGTGTGGCCGGCAAAACAAAAATGCCGCCCGCCTTCTTCTGTTCTGCCGTCAATCTTGGCCCAAAGATTTTGCACCGAGGGCAGGCCCTGCTCGGCAAAATGCATGCGCTCGCAAGCAAAACCCAAAGGTTTCAGCGCCGCTTCCATCACCGCCAGCGCCCCATGGTCTTCCGGTGTGACCGATGCACAGCGCACCAGCGCTTTGGTCAAAGCAAGGGGGTCAGTTTTTGTCATTTATCATTCCCTGATAGAGGTCTTCTGGTCTATCTTGTGCCGGACCCGAATTGCAAATGAAAGCCCCTATCATGCCGAAAATTGCCCTTGACCAAATCCCCGTGAAAACCGCCTGCGCCTATCCTGCCCCCTATGATGCCATTTGCAAGGGCCGCGAAAAACAGGTGCTCGGCAATGCCGGAGGTCTGACCCAGTTCGGGGTCAATCTCACCCGCTTAAAACCCGGCGCCGCCAGCGCCCATAGGCATTGGCACCAATGCGAGGATGAATTTGTCTATATTCTCGAAGGCGAAGCGGTGCTGGTGGAAGATGATGGCGAGACCCTATTGCGCGCGGGAGACGCCGCCGCCTTCAAGGCCGGGGTTGAAAATGGCCATATGCTGGTCAACCGTTCTGACGCGGATTGTCTGTTTTTGGAGATTGGCACACGCTCAGACAATGACACGGTTGCCTATACGGACCCGCAAATAGATATGCGGGCGATCAAACGCGGCAGCACAGAATGGATATTACGCCGCCGCGATGGCAGCGCGTTTTAGAGCTTCAGAGTCCTGACCCTAATCCCGCAATAGATCATTGATCGAGGTTTTGGCGCGGGTGCGTGCATCCACCTGTTTGACAATCACCGCGCAGGCGAGCGCGGGGCCGCCATTTTTGTCCGGCAGCGAGCCCGGCACCACCACTGAAAAAGGCGGGATTTGTCCATAGGAAATATCGCCGGTTTGGCGGTTTACGATTTTGGTCGATTGGGTGATGAACACCCCCATGGCGATGACCGAACCTTCGCCGACAATGACGCCTTCGACCACTTCCGAGCGCGCCCCGATGAAACAATTATCTTCAATGATCGTCGGATTGGCTTGCAAGGGCTCCAGCACCCCGCCAATGCCGGCACCTGCGGAAATATGGCAATGCTTGCCGATTTGTGCGCAAGAACCGATGGAAGCCCATGTGTCGACCATGGTCCCCTCGCCCACATGGGCGCCAATATTCACATAGGACGGCATCAGCACCACATCCTTGGCGATGAACGCGCCCTTGCGTACGGTGCAAGGGGGCACAGCGCGAAAGCCTGCCTTGATGAACTCATCTTCCCCCCAGCCCTCAAATTTTGATTTGACTTTGTCCCACCACACACCACCGCCAATACCCCCTGTAATCAGCTCATTGGGGTTAAGCTTGAACGATAACAGCACCGCTTTCTTTAGCCATTGATGGACATGCCATTTTGTATCTTGTTTTTCGGCAATGCGCGCTGTGCCCGCATCCAGCGCCGCCAAGGCATTATGGACCGCGGTGACGATTTCACTATCGGCAGCGCTGATAGTGTCGCGCTGATCCCAAGCCTGTTCAATAATCGCTTCTGCGTCGGAGAGTTTCATAGGGCTGCTTTCCTGTTCTCTTTTTTATCAATCAAAAGGCCGTGTAAAAATCCGGTCAGATCATCGGTCATGTGATCCACATGCGCAAATGTCTCGCCGGGCTTTGCCGGGCGTTTACCCTCCGGCTCATCGGCGAACCATTCGGCTTTGGAATGAACCAATATGGTTGTCTGACCCATTGCATGCGGGGCAAGAAGATTTTGTGGCAGGTCTTCAAACATGGCAGCGCGCTCCGGATCAAAGGCGAAATGCCTGGCAAATTTTTCATAGCTTTGCCGTTCCGGCTTCGGGATATAATCGCAATGGGCGATGTCGAAAATACCCTCGAACAGATCGAGAATGCCGAGCTTGCCGGCAACATTTTCGGCGTGGCGCACCGAGCCATTGGTGAAAATGAACCGCCGTCCGGGCAGGCGCTCTATGCCGGCATAAAGTTCTTTGCACGGATGAATGTTGGATAAATCAATATCATGGACATAGTCGAGGAAATCTTCCGGCTTGATCCCATGCTCTTTCATCAACCCCGCCAAGGTCGTGCCGTAAACACCATAATAATGCTTTTGCAAAATTCGCGCTTTGTCTTTGGGCAGATTTAACCGGCGGGCCACAAAATCCGTCATCCGCACATCGATTTGCGCAAATAAATGGCACTCCGCCGGATAGAGCGTATTGTCGAGGTCAAAAACCCAATTTTCAATACCGGTAAAATCTGCCACGGGCACTATTGGCCCTCGCCGCTTTCTTCTGTCGGCGGGTCAGCCTCTTCGCTGTTCGGGGTCAGCACGGTTTCCGGATTGAACTGGTCGGGGGTGAATTTATAGGTATAGGATTTCTCGCCGCCAATTTCCACCCGGCGAAACCGGGCCTCATCATAGCCTTCCGCCTGACAGTCAATTTCTCCGGCCGCATCAAATTGCACATTGGAAATGCAAAAGCCCTGCGAGCCGCCAACCATGGGGGCATCGCGGCCATCGGCTTCCATCACCCCGTAAACGAAATAATGATTGGAGGCCAGTGCCCCGCGGCGCACTTTGACACATTCCGATCCGGCCAAACGCCACCATCCGGTGGAGCGATAGCCCTCTTCCGGATCCGGCTCGGCAAAGGCCGCCCAGACCGGTAGCTGGGTGGCATTACAAAAGAAAAAGCCAAGCTTGGCATCGCGCTCATTGGCATCCTTGATGAGAGCGTCAATCAGCGCATTGTCAATGACGCCGCTATCGCCAAGACCCTTGGAACGGCGATATTCGCGCACCACCAATTGGGTGGCGCGGCCAACCGTGCCGTCAATCACCACATTTTCCCGGCCAATATCACGCAATAATCGCTGTACGCCCGCGACTTCGGCCTGATAGACGGTAAAATTATTCGGCTCGACAAATTCCGTGCGCCATGAGCCATTGGTGCTTTCAGGGACATCGACCGAGAAAAATTCCCTTTGGCGGCGCGGATCGGTAGCGCATACATCCTGGTCATAAAGGGTGAACAGGCTTTCATTCTCGACACATAGGGGGCGGTCGCCAGACCATGCCTTTAAGGGCCCCAAATGGCCGGGAATAGCCTCTGCATAGACAAAATAGCGCCCGGGCTGAATGGCATCGGTCATCACCACCTTGCATTCCCCGGCCCGTAAACGCCACCAGCCACGGGTAATCAAGCGCGACTGGTCCACATAGCCAATCGCCGCCGACAAGGCATAGCTGCTTTTATTGCAAAAAGAATATTCCGCCCGTGCCGTGCCAAATCCCAACCCCAAAAATACCAGCCCCGACAAAAACAGCGCCAGGAGAGAAAAACGGGAGATCGGGCGGTTCAAAGCAAGGGCCATGGCAAAAATCACTCAAGAAGGCGAAACTTAGAAGGTCAGAACCCTC
This sequence comes from Parvularculaceae bacterium, assembly GCA_026989615.1. GTDB lineage: Bacteria > Pseudomonadota > Alphaproteobacteria > Caulobacterales > Parvularculaceae > S012-90. The sequence goes on from JALSJA010000279.1 coordinate 7,398, forward strand.
ACTTGGTAGTCCATGCGCGCCCTCGCGGCAAGATTTCTGTGAAATCCCACATCATAAAGAGAAGATAAGAGGCGAAATTTAAGGGTGCATCAGGACCAAAGCCCGGCTATTTGTGGGGGATGGACCCCGCCACCCCTTGCCTTTTGCCCGAAACGACGCCGAAAATAGTGCGCGTCTTACTGCCCTTGCCCCTGGCCGGGGCCTATAGCTATGCGCTGCCGGAAAATCTGGCGCTCAGGCCCGGCGATTTTGTCACCGTGCCGCTGGGATCGCAGACAAGGCGCGGGGTGGTTTGGTTTGATCCGCAAAAGCCGGACGATATTGCCCCGGAAAAACTAAAACCGGTAATCGCCAGACTTGATGCGCCGCCTCTGGCCGAGCCCCTATTGCATTTCATTGATTGGGTGGCCGGCTATACGATGAGCGCCCCCGGGGCGGTATTGCGCATGGTCATGCGCAAGGGAGAATTTCTGGACCAGCCAAAAGCGCAGACGGGCTTTAGCGCCATCGCACCCATGCCCGAAAAACTGACCGAAAAGCGCCGCGCCGTCTGGGAGGCTGCCCGCAATAGCAATTATCCGCTTCTGGCGCGGGAATTGGCCAAACGGGCCAGCGCCAAGATCAAGGTCAGTGATGGCATTATTCGCACCATGGCCCGGCAAGGCTTGCTGGCCGAAAGCCCGATTGACCCGGACCCGCCCTTTGACCCTCCGGATCCTGATCGCTTTGGTCATGATTTATCACCGGACCAGCAACAGGCAGCTGATATTTTGCGCCAGACCATCACCAAAGGGAGCTATGCCTGCACCCTGCTGGACGGGGTTACCGGGTCCGGCAAAACGGAAGTCTATTGTGAAGCGATTGCCGCGGCTCTGGCCCGGGACAAAACCGCGCAAGTGCTGGTGATGCTGCCGGAAATTGCCCTCACCCTGCCCTTCCTGAAACGCTTGCAGCAACGTTTTGGGGCGGCCCCGGCGGCATGGCATTCCGATATGAGTTCGGCCCAGCGGCGACGGGTCTGGCGGCGCGTACTGGACGGGTCGGCGCGATTGGTGGTCGGCGCACGTTCTTCCTTGTTCCTGCCTTTTGCCAATCTCAAACTGATCATTGTCGATGAAGAACATGATAGCGCTTACAAGCAGCAGGACGGCGTTCTCTATCATGCCCGCGATATGGCGATTGCCCGCGCCGCCGATGCAGGGCAATTCAAAAACGGCTTTCCGGTCATTCTCGCTTCGGCGACACCATCTTTGGAAACTTTGATGAATGTTGCCGAGGGGCGCTATGGCTCGGTGGCCCTGCCTTCGCGTTTTGGCGGGGCGGCCATGCCCGATTTTGATATTATTGATTTGCGCGAGGACAAGCCCGAGCCCGGCCATTGGCTGTCGCCAAAACTGGTGCAGGCGGTCAATGAAACCCTCGCCCGCGGGGAGCAGGTTTTATTATTTCTCAATCGGCGCGGCTATGCGCCGCTCACCCTATGTCGCAAATGTGGAGAGCGCATGACCGCCCCCGATAGCGACACTTGGCTGGTGGAACATCGGGCACAAAATCGTCTGGTCTGTCATCATTCGGGATTTTCCATGCCCAAACCCGATGCCTGCCCCCATTGCGCTGAAAAAGACAGTCTTGCGGCCTGTGGGCCGGGGGTGGAGCGCATTGCCGAAGAGGTGGAGGCCCGTTGGCCGGAGCGTTCCAGCGCTGTCTTTTCTTCCGATACGGTGCGCAATCCGGCAGAGGCCCAAGACCTGTTGGCGCGCATGAAAGAAAAGAAAATTGATATTCTGATTGCCACACAAGTGGCCGCCAAGGGCCACCACTTCCCCAATCTGACATTAGTGGGGGTGGTGGATGCGGATCTTGGCCTTGCCGGGGGTGATTTACGCGCAGCCGAGCGCACCTGGCAGGTCTTGTCACAAGTGGCCGGCCGCGCCGGGCGCGAAGACAAAAAGGGCCGTGCTTTATTGCAAAGCTGGCAACCGGACCATCCGGTGATAAAAGGGCTTGCCCATGGGGATCGCGATGCTTTTATTGCTGCCGAGGCCGAGGGGCGCAAGATGCTAAACTTCCCGCCCTATGGTCGCCTTGCCGCGCTCATCCTGACCAGCGATAATGAGGTGGCAGTCAATGAAACCGCCCGCGCCCTTGCCCGTCTGGTGCCGCAAGCAGACGGCATAGAAGTATGGGGCCCGGCCGCAGCCCCGCTTTATCGCTTGCGCGGGCGCTATCGCATTCGCTTTTTGGCCAAGGCCAAACGCACCATAAATTTGCAAAACTATTTACGGTTATGGCTATCGCAGATCAAAACACCATCCAGCGTGCGCATCACGGTGGATATTGACCCTTATGCATTTTTGTAGACGAAAATTTTAGAGCCGATTCGGGTTTGATTGGCATCAAAACGAAAATAGGCTCTAGAGCACTTCCCGAAAAGTGGGAACCGGTTTTCGGATAAGAAGTGCTCAAAAACAAAGACTTAGAGCCCGGTTTTGATTCAGTCAAAACCGAATAGGCTCTAAGAATGGGGACGGGCGATTTTC
>JALSJA010000280.1 GCA_026989615.1 Parvularculaceae bacterium
TGACAGTCTGACAGGTCAGGATGCGGTTGAAACGGCGGCGCGGTTCAAGGAACGTTTGACCCTGACCGGGGTTGTCCTGACGCGGATTGATGGTGATGGGCGCGGCGGTGCGGCTTTGTCCATGCGTGCGGTTACCGGAACGCCGATTAAATTTATTGGCACCGGCGAGAAAATTGACGCCATTGACGTATTTGATCCCAAACGCATGGCCGGGCGCATTCTTGGCATGGGCGATATTGTCGCACTGGTTGAAAAAGCGTCCGAAGAGGTTGATCAGAAAAAAGCCGAGCAAATGGCGAAGAAACTCGCCAAGGGAAAGTTTGATCTTGATGATCTTGCCGAGCAGTTCAGGCAAATGCGTAAAATGGGTGGCCTTGGGGCGATCATGAATCTGATGCCCGGCATGGGCAAGATGAAAAAACAGATTGATGCGGCCGGTGGCTTTGAGGGCAAGGAAATTGCCCGTCAGGAAGCGATCATTTCGTCCATGACGAAACAGGAACGCAAAAACCCCAAATTACTGAACGCCTCGCGCAAGCGCCGGGTGGCGGCGGGCTCCGGCACAAGCGTGCAGGAAGTCAACAAGATCCTGAAAGCCCATCAGCAAATGTCGACCATGATGAAAAAAATGGGCAAAGGCGGCATGGGCAAACATCTGGCGCGCCAGATGATGGGCAAGGGGGGTGGCCAGATGGGGGGCCAGATGGGGGGAATGCTCGGTGGCATGGGGGGTGGCATGCCGCCCCAAGGCTCTCCCATGGGTGGCGGATTGCCCGGCCTTGGCGCACCCGGCGGCGCGGACCCGTTAAAAGATGTGGATTTATCGAAACTTGGCAAGCTGCCGGGCTTGGGTGGTCCAAAGAAGAAGTAATTATTTTTGAAACAACAGACCCTTTGAAAGGAAAATAAAATGGCTCTGAAAATTCGTCTGGCCCGTGGTGGCTCCAAAAAACGTCCCTATTATTCGGTGGTGGTGGCCGATGCCCGCGCCCCGCGTGACGGGCGCTTCATTGAAAAAATCGGCGCCTATAATCCCTTGCTGGCCAAGGATGATGAAAAGCGTTTTCACATTGACGCGGAGCGCGCCAAGCATTGGCTGTCCAAAGGTGCCCAGCCAACCGATCGTGTTGCCCGCTTTTTATCGACCCTTGATCTGGTGAAATGGGAACGCGGCAATAACCCCAATAAAGGCAAGCCCGGCAAAAAAGCCCAGGAGCGCATGGAAGAGTTGAAAGCCAAGGCCGAAGAAGCCAAAGCAGCGGCAGAAGCCCCTGCCGAAGAAGCGCCAGCAGAAGAAGCCCCTGCCGAAGAAAAATCCGAATAGTCTTTTCACCCATGGGCGCAGCAAAACAAATCTGCATCGGTGAACTGGCCGGCGCCCATGGGGTGAAGGGATTGGTGAAGCTGCGCTCATTTTGTGCGCGACCGGAAGATATTTTCTCCTATGGCCCATTGTCCACCGTTGATGGCATGTGGCTTTACGAGTTGAAGAAGAAAAGCCAGCACAAGCCCGGCCTGTTTCTGGCGGAATGTCCGCAAATTGCCGATCGCGATGAGGCCGAGGCCCTAAAAGGCACGCGGCTTTATGTAGCCCGCGATAAATTGCCCGAGACGGATGAGGACGAGTTTTACATTGAGGACCTTATCGGTCTTGAAGTGCGCTCGATTGATCAGGAAGTGGTGGCGCGGGTCAAGGCGGTACAAAATTTCGGCGCCGGGGATATTATTGAAGTTATCGGTCTGGATGAAAACAAGGCTGTGGGGATGTATCCGTTTACCCGCGAAGTGGTGCCGGTGGTCAATTTGACCGAGGGCTTCATCATTATTGACCCGCCAAAAGAAATCATTGTCGAGCCACAAAAAGGGGAAAAGCCGTGAGTTTCCAGACCACCATTTTAACCCTTTTTCCCGATGCGTTTCCGGGGGTGCTTGATCTGTCGGTGATTGGCCGCGCCCGTGCCCAGGGCTTGTGGTCGCTGGAAACCCTGAATATCCGTGATTTTGCCCTCGACAAGCATGGCTCGGTGGATGACAGCCCGGCTGGCGGCGGCGCTGGCATGGTGATGCGGGCCGATGTGTTGGCTGGCGCCATAGACAGTATTGAACGGGGCGGGCGCCCCTTGCTCTATATGTCTCCGCGTGGAAAGCCTCTGACGCAAGCGCGCATCCGGCAATGGTCCGAGGGACCGGGGTTGATCGTTCTATGTGGCCGGTTTGAGGGGGTCGACCAGCGTCTTCTCGACAGCCGCGACATAGAAGAGGTCTCGATCGGCGATTTTGTGCTGGCAGGCGGCGAGATTGCGGCTCAGGCGCTGATTGAGGCTTGCGTCCGGCTCTTGCCCGATGTATTAGGCGCGTCTGACTCGGTGGCCGAGGAAAGCTTTGAAGGTGGATTGCTGGAATATCCCCATTTTACAAGGCCAAGAGAGTTTGAGGGGCAGTCCATACCGGATGTGCTCCTGTCCGGGGATCATGCCAAAATCAAGGCCTGGCGTCGGCAAAAAGCATTGGAACTAACGCGCGCGCGAAGACCCGACCTGCTGCCCTTGAAGGGAAATCAAGCGGGGTCCAATCCGGCAGACAAGAACAAGGGAAAAACCCAATGAATATTATTGAACAGCTCGAACAAGAGCATATTGCCGAATTGAACAAGGACATTCCCGAATTTGCCCCCGGCGACACATTGCGCGTCTCGGTCCGGGTGAAGGAAGGCAGTCGTGAGCGCCTGCAGGCTTTTGAAGGCGTGTGTATTGCCCGCAATGGGGGTGGCCTCAATCAGAGCTTTACCGTGCGCAAAATCTCCTTTGGAGAAGGGGTAGAGCGGGTGTTCCCGGTCTATTCGCCGCTGGTTGAGAAGATCGATGTTGTCCGCCGTGGCCATGTCCGCCGCGCCAAGCTGTATTATTTGCGCGATCGTCGCGGCAAATCAGCGCGGATCAAAGAAAAAAAGACCGATCGCAAGGGCAAGGGTAAATCCAAATAAAGCTCTGGTGCCAAGACCCTGACTTATAAGAATTAAAAAAGGCGATCTCAAAAAGAGGTCGCCTTTTTATTATTGTGCGCAGCGGAAAAATAGAGGGTGGTTTATGGTTAAGAATTTCTTAATCGCAAGAAAGGCAGGGCTGTGCCTGTATTTCATAGAGCACTTCCCGAAAAGTGGGCCCTTCGAGACTCTGCTTCGCAGCTCCTCAGGGTGAGGCCGGTTTTCGGATAAGAAGTGCTCAAAAACAAAGACTTAGAGCCCGGTTTTGATTCCATCAAAACCGAATAGGCTCTAAAAATGCAGCTATCTTTTTGGTGTTTTGTTAACGGGATGGAAACTTGAAAATGGTCAGATTCTGGCGTTGCTGGGGAGCAATAGGCATTTTTGCCGAAGAAGGGCAGCCATGGTCAAACGGGACGCATCGCACATTGCGATCAGCCTGATCGCGACCCTCTTTGTGGAGGGCGGGATGCTTTACGCTTCGGCACAAGCTCAAAACGGCATCTATGAGAACACCACCACCGGAACCTATGGCAATAATACCGCCAGCCAATGTGCCAGCGGTAATTGGCTCACCCGCACGATTATTGTGCCGGACACATTTCTAATTGCGGATGTCAATTTGGGGTTCCAGGCGACCCATGCATGGCGCACCGACACCAATTTACAGCTTCAATCACCAGCCGGAACGGTGGTGGACCTTTTGACCGGCAACTATTCCGGCAGTTGGAATAATTACAATGTTCTGTTTGATGATGCTGCGGCTATTCAGGTGGATACCGGCGCTCATCAGGTGGATGATCCCCTGACACCGAATTATGTCAGTGTTGTTAGAAGCGAGGGTGGCACGCTGGCGTCCTTTAATGGCGAGCAGGCTAATGGCACATGGACCCTTCGGATCTGCGATGTTTATGGTCCCGCAGATGACGGTGTTTTTCAAAGGGCAAGATTGTTCTTCACCGCTGTGCCACAAGCCGTTCTAGACCCGATCAAATCCAATGCTATTTATGATCCGGCGGCTTTGGGGCTTTATGCGGTGCCGGGCAATGATATGATTTATACGATTACGGTTACCAATATCGGCACGGGCCCGGCGGATACCGATTCCATTGAAATCATTGATGCGCTACCGCCGGAAGTGACGTTTTATAATGGTGATATTGATGATGCCGGGCCGGAAACAGATCCCGTGGCTTTCAGCCAGGCGGGGGCGGGGTTGACCTTCACCTATGCCAGCGATGTTGCCTTTTCCAATGCCGCTACAAAGCCTGCCAATTTTGCTGCCTGCACCTATACACCTGTGGCCGGTTATGATCCGGCGGTCACTTTCATCTGCTTCAACCCCAAAGGGGCCATGGCATCAGGCACGCCGAACCCAAATTTCAGCCTGTCATTCAGAGCGCGTATTGATTAGAACTTTCTAGAGCCTATTTTCGTTTTGATGCCAATCAAAACCGGGCTCTAAGTCTTTATTATTGAGCACTCCTTATCCGAAAACCGGCCTCATCCTGAGCTTGTCGAAGGGCCCACTTTTCGCAGAGGTGCTCTAAGTCTTTGTTTTGACGCTCCTGAGCCAAGGCGAAGGGCCGGATGGATAACCGGCCTCACCCTGAGGAGCCGCGAAGCGGCGTCTCGAAGGGTCCACTTATCCTGGAAACGCTCTAGCGGCGGAATTTGAGCCAGTCATCAATGCGGGCCAGCAGAATATAAATCACCGCCAAGACTACCAGCACGCCTGCGCCAATCTGGAAGGCTTCCACATAATCATTGCGGCTTGGCCCCGTTGGGTTGGGCGGTGGGGTGCCCATCTCCGTGCTTGTTTCGGTTGTGTTCGTTGGCGTTTCGGGATCGGGCGCTGGTGCGGGGGGCTGCTCTTCTTCATTGATCATGGTCGCCCCGGCACCGGCGGCACCGGCCGTGCCGGCAACAACCGCACCACCGACGGTGCGCGAGCCCAACACATTATCGCGTCGGGGAGAATTTTCTTCCGGTGTGATGCGGGTTTCCTCTTCGCTCACAGGGTCCGGTGTCGCCTCGGCGGGAAGGTCGGTTAGAAACAAAGCTGCTTCGGCAGCGCGGCGGCGCACCAGACCGGGAACTTTCTGGCGAATGCCATTGATCGTCGCTTTGTTCCACCAAGTGATCGCATCGGCGGCCTGTATAAAGTTTCCTTTGTTCAGCAAACGCTTGGCCGTGGAACCACGAAAGGCATTGATGCCGATATTATAGGCAAGAGAGACCAGAGCATCGAACTGGTTTTGGCCCAAGGCGACTTTAACGGCGCTTGAAACACCTTGCTCGAAACGAGTCAGATCCTTGCGCAATAAAGCCTCCGCTTCCTCTTCGGAAATACGCATCCCTTCGGAGACATCTGGCCCCGTATGGCCATAACCAATGGTCCATATTCCGGCGATATCCTTATAGGCCTCAAGCCGCAGGCCTTCAAAATGTTTGATGAGGTCAATGCCTGTTTGCGACACTTTCATTCTACTCTACTCCCAACAAAATCCCTGCCTGTTGCAGGCCGCTGATTCTCCGCCCCATTGGACCACCAACCAGAAAGGGGCATTATGCCAGCAAATCTGCTTGTCAGCAAACAATCGGAAAATGACCAGTTTAGGGCCTGACACCAATAGGGGGATAAGAAATTGGTGGAGAATACCAGAATAAATCCAGTAAACACGCCATTTCTTCCATCTCCCAATCTTCACATTCGCGCTATGGGGCGAAAATGCCATGTTTTTGCCATGCAACACCCTCATTAAAAATTAAATAAATTGGGGTCGGGTGCTTGTGCATCTTTGTATTCATGACTATTCACTCGCTTCATAAAAGGCACGAATCTCGCAAGAGAAATGAGATGCTCAAGAGCGTGTCCCCAAAAGTGGGAACCGGTTTTGGGACAAAGACACGCGACAATAAATAAGCGTGTCCCCAAAAGTGGGAACCGGTTTTGGGACAAAGACACGCTCCGGTAAAAATTAGAGCGTGAAATGCTCTAAATGTAGCGTGGTTTAAGGGAGATTTGAGTTCGATGTCTGCGACAAAAATAGTTGATTATAGCCCGTCCAAAGATGAACCCTATATGAATGAGCGGATGCTTGAATATTTCAAGAAGAAGCTGCTCGACTGGAAAGAAGAAATTCTTGCAGAAAGCAGGGAGACGCTCGACCAGTTACAAGAGGAATCCCTGCATTTACCCGATAGCGCAGATCGTGCCTCCTGCGAAACCGATAAATTCCTTGAATTGCGCACCAGAGATCGCCAACGCAAATTGATTATAAAGATTGATGCTGCCTTGCGGCGCATCGAGACGGGGGAATATGGATATTGCGAGGATACGGGCGAGCCGATTGGTATTGGTCGTCTGGAGGCGCGCCCAATCACCACCTTGTCCATTGAAGCGCAAGAGCGCCATGAGCAGGCGGAAAAAGTCCACCGCGACGATTAAGACAAGAATTTATACCGGAAAACCAAAAAGGCTGCCTTTCAACCGGCGGTCTTTTTCATTTTTATTATATATCGCTCAGGAATTTTTCACGGCGGCGATCGAGGTCACGAATGGTGAAAAACCCGCCGCCCTGTTGCTTTTGCCATTGCAAAAACTGTTCAAGACGCGTGAGAAAATCTTTCACATCGTGTTTGTCTTTGGTGTAAGGCGTTGCGCCGGGTGTGAGGGTGGAAGAGTGAAAAGACAGGGTTAGCAAGGGGACATGGCTTTGCGCGAGGGCTTGCGCAAGCGCAATCATGGCGCTGGCCGAATTGCCCTCGGGGGTCAGGCGCATAGGGGCGGTCAGGCGGGCCAATGATGTTTCTCGCCAACCCTTGGATGATTTGAAATTAGCGATTGCCGACAGTTTTTGCGGTAGAAAAAGCTGTGTTCGCTTGATGGCTCTGGCACCGGAGGGCGGCAGGCAGGTGAGAATATCGCCCATGCGGGTTCGGTGATAAAAGGGATGAGCGCTGAGATGGGTGAAGTCCGGCCCCCCTTGGGGGCGAAAATCAAAACCCGCACTGGGACTGAAATCATGGACAATGCCGGTCTCGGCCAAATCTTCCATCACGCCGGGGGAAACGCCATAGCGCCCGGCGCGATGGGTGGTAGCGCGAAAGCCAAACACAGTTTCAAAAAGCCTGGCCAGATGTTGCAGGGTTTGCAGATGCAATTCTCGCGGCATGGCGGATTGATAAAGCCGGCTTTCTTTTTTCAAAGGGTGACTGGGCGGCGTTTCCCATGCATGGAGGTGCAGGCCTAGCGTGGCCTTGCCGCCTTTGAAGATTTGCTTAAACCAGGCGGCGGTTTTTGTATCTTCGATGAGTGGCCAGGTTAGGAAGTAATGGGGGATAATGTCCAGTTTCTCGCACAATATCTGAAAGCGAGCAAAATCTCCCAAAAGGGAAAGGCTGTGGCCCGCCGGCTTGGGACAATTCCAATCGAATATTTCCTCTGTGTCCACCGTTACCATGACAGGCGGGGGGCGTTTGTTATCGGCAAGGATGGCAACAGGGCGCCATGCAGGCCTGTCCGCTATGTCGTGCACAGCCATTGTGGTCAAAATGTTTTGCCATAGCCGAACGATGCCTTTGGCGGTTGCATCCCAGGAAAAATTTTCTGCCCAATGTCTGGTCGCACTGCGCGGCGGTAATTTTGCCAGTAAAAGCTCCAGCCCCTCGCGCAATGCCTCCGCTGTGCGGGTTTTGACAATCAGCCCCGCAGCCGCATCGCCAATCACCTCTGCGCAGCCCCAAATGTCAAAAGCAATACAAGGGGTGCCGCAAGCCATGGCTTCGAGCAAGACATTGGGCCAGCCTTCCCGGTCAGAGCCAAGGGCGAGGATGTCAGCCATATTGTATATTTCCGGCATTTGTCTTGGGTGGATGCGACCCAGAAACTGTACCCGGTTCTCAATTTTTAAGGCGCGCGCAAGATTCTCGAGCGCCCGTCGCTCCGGTCCGTCACCGGCAATCAGCAAATTTGCCTCAGGCAAATCAGCAAGGGCGCGCAAGACAAGGTCATGACCTTTGCGCTTTATCAAATGACCGACCGAGGCAATCACCGGCCCTTTGAGATTTAATGCTTTACGCAGGCGCTCGCGATCAAGGGGGCGGAATTGCGCAAGATCAACGCCATTGCGAAGCGTGTGTATGTTATCGCCCTTGAGGCCAAGTTTGATCATTTCTTTGCGCAAGGCTTCGCATACGGTGATAGAGGCGTGGGCCTTGTTGGCGGTTTCGACAATCATTTTCCGTTGGCGGGGAAATTTTGGTAGCAGATTTATATCGGTACCGCGGGCGGTGATAACCACCGGCTTGTTAAAGCGCTCGCCAATTTTTATCGCTGCCGCCCCGTCCGGATAGAAATAATGGGCGTCGATGAGATCAAAATCCCAGCCTTCGGCCAGCACATCCTCTATGGCGCGGGCAAAACATTTCTCCAATGCCTTTGGCGCAAAATTCATGGCCATTTTGGGCGGGATGTAAAAGCGAGGATGGCGTATTTCAAAACCATAGCGCCATTCGCGAAGGGGCACTTTGGCGTAATCGCCATAGGCCCCGAATATTTTGCCGGAAAGGGGAAACCATGGTACGGGCGCAATCACCCTTATATCGCAGCCCTTATGGGTGCGGGTGATGGCTCGCAGGCGGTTTTCCACAAACACCCCATGGGATGGTTTGATGGCATTGGGATAGAGCGTGGTCAGCACCAGAATGCGCATGGGGGTCTTTCATATTAAGCTTCAAGAGATACGCAAAACCATTGCCACAAGGGACTGATTTGGGGAGTAATCCGGCTTTAAATTGTGCTTAGAGCACTTCCCGAAAAGTGGGAACCGGTTTTCGGATAAGAAGTGCTCAAAAACAAAGACTTAGAGCCCGGTTTTGATTCAATCAAAACCGAAAAGGCTCTAGCCGAAATAAAGTCACGCGGGCAACCTATTGGGGTAGTCTGCGCCATCAGTGTTGCTATTGCGATTGATGTCAATGATTGCTCGGGCGCATTGATCCCGGTGGATGGCTGGTTTTGGTACAGGGCTGGCACGGTTTTCGCTTTGTAGTTGTAGTTATGGTGCATTGATTGATTCTGGGCTGCTTTGGGTCTAAATATGCCCTGGGCTATTGTTGGAGTATGGAAAAGTGATGACGGGGGTCGTTACACTTATATCTCAGCTTGATATGGGCTGGCTGTTCATTTTGGGACAGGCGCTCGTGCTGCTTGCTTTGTCGGTTTACTTCTTAACCCTCGGTCAGGCAGCGCGCAATGCTGCCTTTTACGCTTTGCCCCGGCGGCGCTTTTTGGAAAAATTTCGTTTGGGTCGCAAAGCCCTTTCGCTATTTTTGCCCCGCAATGCAGAGTCCGAGCATATTCAGGGGAAGATTGATCTGGGAGAATTTGACCGCAAGGCGTTATCGCCCAATCCGGTTGCCCGTGGGGATTTGTTCTCCCGCCTGTTAAAGCGCGGCTTTGATATTTTCATGGCGCTTGGCCTGCTTGTCTTTGCCATGCCAATATTGGTGATTGCCGCTATGGCCGTAAAACTGGAAAGCAAGGGGCCAGTTTTTTATCGCCAAACACGCATTGGCCGTCATGGGCGCCGCTTTGAGATTTTGAAATTCCGCACTATGGGCGTTCACGCCGAAGAGGAAGGCGCTGTCTGGGCCAAGGCCAATGACAGCCGGGTGACGCGGGTGGGGGGCTTTTTGCGCCGGAGCCGTATCGATGAAATTCCGCAAGTGTTTAATATTCTTGTCGGGCAGATGAGCTTTGTCGGGCCGCGCCCGGAGCGCCCTGAATTTATCGATCTGCTGGTTCGCGAATTACCCCATTATGATGATCGTCATATGATGAAGCCGGGCCTTACCGGCTGGGCGCAGGTTAATTATCCTTATGGGGCTTCGGTGGAGGATGCGCGCGAGAAACTGG
>JALSJA010000281.1 GCA_026989615.1 Parvularculaceae bacterium
GCAAATCATCGCCTTCAAATGCATCAGGATTGTTTTACCCATGAGACCTATCACCACCCCGACCCGCTTTCTTCTTGGTCTTTCCGGCCTAATCGCTCTTGGCGCATGTGGCGCTAGCAATCCCCCCTCGCAAGAGCCTGCGCCATCGGCTCCGGAAAAATTTTACGCCGTCGGCAGTGCCCATGAAGAGGCTACCAATGCCGGGCTTCAGGTTCTGGCCAATGGGGGCAATGCGGTTGATGCGGCGATTGCCGTTCAGGCGGTGTTGGGATTGGTGGAGCCGCAATCTTCCGGTCTTGGCGGCGGGGCCTTCATGATACTGTATGACCCCGAAACCGGCGCGGTGCGCAGCTTCGATGGCCGCGAGGTTGCCCCGCAATCGGCAAGGCCGGATATGTTTTTGAAAGAGGATGGCACGCCCATGGATTTTTATGATGGGGCGGTAAGCGGCAAATCTGTCGGCGTTCCGGGGGCGATTGCCATGCTCGCGGAAGTGCATGACGAATATGGCACAAAAGACTGGTCCGAACTTTTGGCGCGGGCGCGGCAAATGGCCGATGAAGGCTTTGTCATCAATGAGCGCCTTGCGATGTTAACGGAGAAATTTTCCCGCCTTAAAATTGTTGATCCGGATACGGCGCGTTATTTCTATGATGAAACCGGTGCGCCCAAGCCTGCCGGAACGATTTTGAAAAACCCCGCTTATGTCAAAACCCTCGACGCCATTGCTGCCGATCCGCGCCATGGCTTGCTGAGCGGCGAGATTGGCCAAAGCATTGTCGACAAGGTCAATAACATTACCGGCGAAGAGACCATGACCATGGCGGATCTGGCCAATTATGCCCCATTTGAGCGCGATGCCGTTTGCGGATCTTATCGCGCCTATAGGATCTGCTCCATGGGTCCGCCTTCTTCCGGCGCGGTCACCCTGTTGCAAATTCTGGGTATTCTGGAAAATACCGAATTTGACAAAGCGCCACCGCAATCGCCGCTGGCATGGCATTATTATCTGGAAGCGGTGCGCCTTGCCTATGCGGATCGCGGGCTTTATCTCGCTGATCCGGATTATATGACCCTTGGCAATCTTGGTGCCGATGAAATCGTCAAGGGCATGCTGGACCCTGAATATTTGAAAAGCCGCGCCAAGCTTATCAACCCTGAACGCGCCAACCCTGAACCGGTGCCCGGTGATTTCCGCGCCAGTCTTGATGAAAACGCCCCGCGCTTTGCCATGAATTATTCACCGGACTATATATCCACCAGCCATTTCACGATTATCGACGCCGATGGCATGGTGGTATCCATGACCACTACAGTGGAGTTTATATTCGGCGCCCATATCATGGCCTCCGGATTTATTCTCAATAATCAGTTGACGGATTTTTCCTTTTTACCGGAAAGAAATGGCCGCGCCGTCGCCAATGCGGTTGCGCCGGGAAAACGTCCGCGCTCTTCCATGACGCCGATTATTGTCTTTGATGAAAATGGCGATGTGGTCATGGCTTTTGGCTCTCCCGGTGGCTCCCGCATCATCACCTATGTGGCCAAAACCCTGATTGGGGTTGTTGACTGGGATATGGATTTGCAGGCCGCCATTGATATGACCAATATTGGTGCCCCCTATGGCGATGCCATTGTTGAAGCCCGGAAGTTCCCCCATGAAACCGCTGACCTTATCGGCATGATGGGCCATAAGGTCAAACGTGCCGAAATGACCAGCGCTGTTTATGGCTTCATGCGCAAAAATGGCCAATGGCAGGCCGGGGCGGATAAACGCAAGCCCGGCACCGCAGTAATTATTGCTGTGGAGGCCGACGAATAAGGCGAGGAGCACCCCTCCGGAGCCCTGGCCCTAGAGCACTTCTGCGAAAAGCGGGTCCTTCGACAAGCTCAGGATGAGGCCGGTTATCCGTCCGGCCCTTCGCTTTGGCTCAGGAGCGTCAAAACAAAGACTTAGAGCCCGGTTTTAATTCAATCAAAACGAAAAAAGGCTCTAGAAAATGCCGAGAAATTTCTTGCGTGGCTTGCGCTGGCGGGCTTCTTCCTGCGCTTTATACCAGCTTTTATAATCAAGCTCCCGGCGCACAACCCGTTGCTCGGTGGCTTTCAGATCCACCATCATCTGCTCGAGCGGTGCATCAGCCTCGTCGACAAATTCCTGTGGTGCCCGTTTTTTGCGGGCAGGGCGCCCCTTATCGTCAAACCCGGCAAGACGTGTGCGCAAAGCCGCAAAGGCCTGCTTGGCCGGTGGTGTTAGCGCCTCCGGTAGTTCTGCCATCCTATCAGACGCCATCTTGTCGGCCGAAGGGCGCCCGAGCTCATTGGAGCGGCGCATCTCCTCCACGACGGGGCGCGGAATATTATCCACATTGGTGCTGGTCAAAGAGCGCCGCGTTGTCTTTTCAAATCGACCCCAAATCTCTTTCAAACGATCTGCCATGATCAAAGCTCCGCTTTTTCTTTTTTCCACTCAAGACCGCCATTGCGGGTAATTACCGCCACATCAATCGGCCCGCCCACGGTTTCAATCGAGTGCATTACTTTTTGCTGGAAAGAATTAAGCTTGATCAGTGAGGCGGCGGTTTCGCCCAATTCTTTTTTCGGCAAGGTCTGGATGGCCCGATAGATCGGCATGGTATGCACGACATGCTGATAATGATCGATGGAGCGGAAAAATTCGCGCAAGGCAAAGCCGAGATTATTTTGCGAATAATCCTGATAGAGATGCTCGCGCTGTTCATCGGTCAATCCCGGCGCCTTGCCAATGACATCATTGACAAGGCCGGTGGTCAGTTTCAGGGTTTCACCAAACATGAACATGCGCAAATATTGATCCATGCCGGTCAGGAAGGTGCGGATCATCCGGTCTTGTGCAAAAGGCTGGACCACGGGGCCGCTATCGGCCTGCATATCGGCAGAGCGATCATTGCGAAATTTCAAAAGTCCCAGCACCACCGAAGAGGTGAGATAGGAGCGCATGGAAGGAAATTTGTCGAGCTTGCCAAAGCCGGAAAAAACAACCCCTGTATAATGCTCGAAAAAAGCATCGCGGGTGATAGAGTAAACAGCAATATCGCGCAATTTCTGTTTGGTTTCCGGCGTCACGGAAAGTCCGGCATATTCCTGTTTCAAAGCGCCGATGAGGCTGTCGATCAATTCATCAATCTCTTCCTTGTAGCGCCGCCGCACCTGCTCGGCCATGCCTTGGGGGAAGCAATCGAGATCGGTGCGCGGGCTGTCATCGAGATTATAAAGATAATCGCGCTCCAATTGCTCCACCACAAACTGGAAAATGGAAGAGACATGTTCGCGTAATTTGCCGCCTTTGAAATGCTGAACCTGCATATCAAAGTCCTGCGCAATAATCGTAAAGACCACGGCAATATGTTTGAAAAACTCCGTATCCTGATGGTCGGCCGAGAACAGATCGGGATTGCCGGAAATAAAATTCATGAAATCTATGGCGTAATCCTGCAAATGGTCAAAGGATTTGCCGCCGGATTGCTCGCGATAAAGCGAGATAACCGTCTCCCATGGTGTCGACATGATCTCGGCATTATTATAGATCATCACTGCCACCGGTTGGCCATCCACCAGCGGGAATAGCTTATCCACCGATTGATAGGTTTTGATATAATTGGCACCAGAAATAGTCACAGCGCTATCGGCTGCCATGGCCACTGCCTGCCGGTTCATCAACACAACTTCCGAGGTCATCCGCCCTTAACTCCCAAGATTTCGACATGCCCGATAAAAGGCATTATTTCCCCATTTGCGGACATGTTAACCGCAAAACCCGCCAAGGCCAACAAAGGAAACCCCTCACAAACCCGCCAAAAGAGGATAAATCAGCAAGAATTCGATAGGCTGATACCCAAAAGCCCCGCAAAAAGAGGCCATTATGACCAAGGACACGACCTATTATCTCGGCAATGATGACAAGGAAATCTCCCGCCTTGCCTTGCAGCATGCGGTCTGGCGGTCGGCTATGCTGGCGGCGTTTGAAACGGCCGGGATTGGCCCCGGCCAAAGAGCGCTGGATTGCGGTGCCGGTCCCGGCTTTGTCAGTTTCGACATGGCGGAGATTATCGGGCCGCAGGGAAAGATAACCGCCCTTGAGCGCTCCACCCATTATATTGCGGCAATCACCCGGACTATTGCGCAAAGAGGTCTTAGCCAAATCACGCCCCGGCAAGCCGATATCGAGCAAGACCCTTTGCCGGAAAGCGAATATGATTTTATTTTTGTGCGCTGGGTATTTGCATTTCTTGGTGACCCGCTCGCGGTTTTGGACAAATTGGTCAAAGCCCTGAAGCCCGGCGGGCGGATGGTTATTTTTGAATATTATGATTGGGGCGCGATGCAATTCATGCCCGATGATCCGCGCCTTTCTTCTGTAAAAGAAATAATGATCGCGGACTGGCGCAAAATAGGCGAGGTTGATGCGGCAAAACTGATACTCCCCGCAATAACTGCTCACGGGCTACATCTGGCTTCTTTAACGCCCCATTTTCGCGTAATCTCGCCAACGGATTTTGCCTGGCAATGGCTATGGCGCTTTTTATTGCCCCATGGGCAAACACTGGCCAGCCGCAAAGTGCTTACACAAGAGCAGGCAGATGGTTTTGAGAACGCCTATAAAGCGCTGGAAGCCAATCCCGATGCGCGCATGACAACACCCCTGCTTGCCGAGATTATCCTAAAGAAAACAAGGCCCTGAGCCTGTTGCCCAAAGGCGCTTATAATCCGCCGCGACAACAAGAAACCAAGCTTTGCCATTGAATTTTGGCCAAAAACCCTTACCTTGAAAGAGCGTATGGCGAAGGTGCAATCATCTTGCACCCATCAGGGGAGCTGCCTTTCATGCTACGGACATTGAGACAAAAAGGTCATAATCCGGGAAGACGGATAAGTATTGCCTTTCTTGCATTGGGTCTTTTGAGCCTGCTTGCCTCCATCATCCAGCCCTTGATCGCCCAACCCTCTTTTAGCCGCGACGCCATATTGCTGACCCTGGATGGCCCCGTCACTCCGGCCAGTGCTGATTATCTGGTGCGGGAGATTGAAAGCGCCTCGCTGGCCAATGCCCGCCTGACCATCATCGAGATTGACACGCCGGGCGGGTTGATGACGTCCATGAAGGATATCATCAAAGCCATTCTCGCTTCCAAAACCCCGGTCATCACCTATGTCTCGCCGCAAGGATCGCGCTCGGCCAGTGCCGGACTTTACATCATGTATTCCGCGCATATTTCCGCCATGGCCCCGGCCACCAATACCGGGGCAGCCACCCCTATAGAAATGGGCGGCAGTGATGAAAATGAGGATAAATTTTCCCCCGGCGATTTTTTTGATGCCCCGGCCGATGAAGAAGCCCCCGCCAGCGAGAAAAATGCGGATGGGAGCACACCCCCCGAAAGCGAAGAAATAAAGCCCGCATCAGAAAAAGAAGAAGCGGCCAATCCCGCTCCGGCGCTTTCCAATGACAATGCCATGCGCAAAAAGCTTATCAATGATGCGGTTGCCTATATTCGCTCGCTGGCCGAAGAGCGTGGCCGCAATGGTGACTGGGCGGAGAAGGCGGTGCGCGAGGCGGTCAGCATTTCTGCCAATGAGGCACTGGAGTTGAAAGTCATTGATCTTATCGCGGAAGATCTGGACGATTTGCTTGCCCAGATTGACGGTATGGAAGTAAAAACCGCGGCTGGCACGGTCATCATCAAAAGCGATGATGTGGTCATTAACAAAATCGAACCGGCCTTGTGGGAGCGTATTCTCGGCTTTTTTGCCGATCCTAATGTCGCCGCGATTTTGCTGACCCTCGGCACGACAGGTCTCATTGCCGAAATATGGAATCCCGGCTCTATCTTTCCCGGCATGTTCGGTATTATCTGCCTGTTGCTGGCGCTCTATTCCTTTTCCGTGCTACCCTATAGCGGTCTTGCCCTTGCCTTGATGGGGGTCGGTATTGTGATGGTCCTGTTGGAGGCCTATACGCCGAGTTTCGGCATTATTGGCGTTTCCGGTCTGGCGGTGTTCGGGGCCGGTCTCTATTTCCTCTATCCGGATGCCTATCGCGTTTCACCGGCTTTGATTGGCACTATCATGGCTATTGGCGGGGCGTTTTTGGCCTTCATTCTTTACGCGGTGGTGCAATCCCGCAGCCATGGCCTGCTCATCGGCGCAGAGGCCATTCGCAAAAAAGAAGGCGTGGTGGATGAATGGGACGAAGCCAGCGGTACAGGCCATGTGATTATTGAAGGCGAGCGCTGGAAAGCCCGCGCCAACAAGCCTCTCAAAAAAGGCGATCGCATTCGTGTTGTCGACATTGAAGGTCTTGTCCTTGTGGTCAAAACCATGGACGGTGGCGCTACACTTTCCCGCTTTATTACAGGCAATAAACAAAAACCGGCGTAGAGCCTGACGTCTAAAACGAACCAACGGAGAATTTTATGAGCATCGGTTTTATTCTTGCCGCCTTAGGGTTTGGCGTCTTCCTCCTTACTTCCATATTCAAGATTTTGCGCGAATATGAACGCGGGGTTATTTTTACCCTTGGTCGTGTTGGCCGCAAAGCCGCCGGGCCGGGGCTCATCATCCTGATCCCGATGATTCAGCAAATCCGCAAAATTGATATGCGCACATTGGTCCATGATGTGCCGACGCAAGATGTGATCTCCAGAGACAATGTCTCGGTTAAAGTCAACGCCGTTATTTATTATCGCGTGGTCGATGCGGTGCGCTCGGTTGTTCAGGTTGAAAACTATATGGCCGCCACCAGCCAGCTGGCGCAAACAACCCTGCGCTCGGTTCTGGGCAAGCATGATCTCGACGAGATGCTGCAATCGCGCGATAAGTTGAATGCGGATATCCAGGCCATTCTCGACCAGCAGACCGAAGCATGGGGGATCAAGGTTTCCAATGTAGAGATCAAACATGTGGATGTGGATGCCACCATGATCCGCGCTATTGCCAAGCAGGCCGAAGCCGAGCGCGAACGGCGGGCCAAGGTTATTCTTGCCGAAGGCGAACAACAGGCAGCGACCAAATTATCGGAGGCGGCAACTATTCTTGCTACCGAGCCGGGCGCCATGAAGCTGCGCTATCTCAGCGCTTTGCAGGAAATCGCCAATGATCGCACCAATACGATCATTTTCCCCTTTGGCGAGGGCGATATTCAAAAATTCCTCAATCGCTAACAGGCCTGACCCTAAAATATCGAGAAATAACTAGCCGCCACCCTCCAAAAGGGTGGCGGCTTGCTTTGCGCCCATTTCTTCCATAAGATTATTAGAATGTGCTAATTTCAAAAGCAGACCATCAAGAGTAAAATATAAGAAGCAAGAAGAGGAAACCCAAATGAGCGCTCAAAGACTGACCATGTCCATTGCCGGATTTTTCATCCTTCTCTCCCTTGGCCTTGGCCATTATTACGGCCAGATTGATCTTACCAAAGTAAGCTGGTTGTGGTTTATCATCTTTGTTGGTCTCAATCTCTTTCAGTCCGGCATTACCGGCTGGTGTTTGATGACCAATATGCTGAAAAAAATCGGCGCCAAATAATACTCAAGAAATTGTGAATGGGGGGGCTAGCGAAAAAACGCTTCACCCTTTAGAGCCTATACGGTTTTGATGGAATCAAAACCGGGCTCTAAATCTTTGTTTTTGAGCACTTCTTATCCGAAAACCGGTTCCCACTTTTCGGGAAGTGCTCTAAGCTTGCCCCGAAGAGAAAAGGGACGAGATCCATGAAATCTGTTTATATTGTCGCCATCATAATTGCTCTTGGGGCCGCCGGCTGGTTTGTGCTTTCTTCCTCAGGCGGGGATGATTCCAGTAGTGCCGGAGAGCAGCAGGCCAGTGCCATCATCATACCGGAGCTTTCCGCCATGGCGAAAAAAGGCCAGATAGCCTTTAAGGCCAATTGCGCTCAATGTCATGGTAGTGACGCCACCGGCACCAATCAGGGTCCGCCGCTAATCCATGATATTTACAATCCCGGCCACCATAATGATATGTCTTTTTACCGGGCGGCCAAAATGGGCACTCGCGCCCACCATTGGCAATATGGCGACATGCCGCCACAACCACAGGTCAGCGATGAAGAGATCGGGGCGATCATCCAGTTCATCCGCGAAGTACAAAAAGCAAACGGCATCGTCTATAAACAACACCGGATGTAAGGGGGTTTCTTTTTGGGTTAGGCTCGCAGGCTGTCCCGCGCTGACGCGTTGCCAGCGAGCGCGGCGCATAAGCGCCGACGCCCAGTCGGGCTTGAATAGGCAGCAACAAATTGCCAAACGCCAACCTTCACTGCAAACAATTGCCGGGGCCGCAGTCGCGGCCCTTGCCTGACTATCAACGAACAGCTAAACCCCACACTCAGGAGAGGTGCCGCCCTTCGAGACGGCCTTCGGCCTCCTCAGGATGAGGGGCGCTCCTTCTCGGTTGTAAGGAGTGGTCGCCCGCGCGCGTAGCGCGCTAATATTGGGTTTGGTTCGACCACTCTCGATCTATCAAGGGTTTGGGGTGACCGCCCAAGCTGGAAATATTGCGGAGAGGTGCCGGAGTGGTCGCCCGCGCGCATAGCGCGCTAATATTGGGTTTGGTTCGACCACTCTCGATCTATCAAGGGTTTGGGGTGACCGCCCAAGCTGGAAATATTGCGGAGAGGTGCCGGAGTGGTCGAACGGGGCGGTCTCGAAAACCGTTGTGCGGGCAACCGTACCGAGGGTTCGAATCCCTCTCTCTCCGCCATTCGCTTTTATCGCCTCATTGTGAATTGCGCGCTTTGTGCGCATTTGTCACAAAAACTTGTTTTGGCGCTTTGGCTGGCTTTGGCTAAAGGCGGCTTTAGGGTCTGTTCGGTTTTGATAATATTCAAAACCGGAATTCCGGCTTTTTGTTTTTACGCTCCTGAGCCAAGGCGAAGGGCCGGGCGGATAACCGGCCTCATCCTGAGCTTGTCGAAGGAGCCACTTATTTTCTGGAAACGCTCTCAAGCGGTGTTTTTCTTTTGTGAGGGGACTGGATTTCATGCGGCTGTTATGGGCTTTGGGCATATTTGGGGGCTTGTTGCTGTCGGGTCTTGTGGGGCAGGCGATGGCACAAACCGTCAATGGCGCCGGCATCACTTTTGCCAATGATGGATCGTCGCTGACCATTGGCGGGCGTATTCATGCCGACGGGGTTTTTGTGGATAGGGATGTCACCCCTTTGGCTGATGAGGGTGATCTTCGCCGTTTGCGCCTTGATGGGGATTTTCGCTTTGGCAAGAAATGGCGGGTTTTGCTGGATGCCAATATCGGTGCCAATAATTTTGCCACCAAAAATGTCTGGCTTTCCTATAAGGGTGACAAAGGCGAGCGCTATAGGTTGGGGCGCTTTGTGGTGCCGCTGGATGGCGAATATCTGACCTCTTCCAATGATATTAAACTGATGGAGCGCTCACTGGCGGTGGCGCTGGCATCGCAATATATGGTTGGTGGGGCGGCCAGCCTGTCGCGGGATCAATGGCAATTTTCTGGCGGGGTTTTTGCGCCCCTGTCTAAAAAGGGGCCGCTGGCTTTTTCTGAAAACCAGCAGGCCGTGATTGGGCGTTTTGCCTATTATCCGGTGCAGAATGATCAGCAGCTATGGCAATTTGTCTTGGGGGTGGAGCGGCGCTGGCTCGAGGATGGGGCGGTGATGCGGGTACGCACGCGACCGGAATTTGGTTTATCCAGTGTCAGGCTGCTGGATACAGCAAATCTTGTCGGGGTTTCGGCCTATTCAAATTATCTGTTTGAGGCCGCCTATATGCAGGGGCCTTTATTGCTGCGCGCCAAGCATATTG
>JALSJA010000282.1 GCA_026989615.1 Parvularculaceae bacterium
TCCCGGACCGGGGCGACCGGATCAGGCCGGCATTTGTATAGAGCTGATATTGGCCGCAGCGCATCTGCCTATTTTGGGGGTCTGTCTGGGCCATCAGGCGATCATTGAAGCCTATGGAGGCCAGACCTTGCCCGCCACGGAACCTTTGCATGGTCAGGCGCGCCCTCTTCGCCATGGGGGTAGGGGATTATTTGCGGGATTGCCCTCGCCAATGCTGGTCGGGCGCTATCATTCGCTTATTGGCGTGCCGCAGGACAAGGGAGCGTTGGAAGTGCAGGCATGGTCCGGTGCAGGGGAGGTGATGGCTATCGCCCATCGCACTTACCCCCATTTCGGGGTACAATTTCACCCTGAATCGCTGCTGACGGAGCATGGCAATGATTTGCTGGAGAATTTTGTAAGATTTTCCCGGGATTGGGGAGGAGAAAGACCGTAATGCTTTGGATCAATGGTGTGTTTTGCGATGATAGAGAAAAGCACTTTGCGGCCGATGATCGCGGCCTGTTGCTGGGGGATGGTTTGTTTGAAACTTTTCTCTGTCTTGAAGGCCGGCCACAATTTTTTACAGACCATTGGCAGCGTCTGACCAGAAGCGCCAAAGCCTTGTCCTTGGCAATTCCTTTTTCCGAACAGGAAGTCCATGATGCTTTATGTGCCTTGCTGGAGAAAAACAATGCCGACCCCCGTGCCAGTGCCCGATTATCCCTGACAAGAGGGCCGGGGCCACGGGGCCTTATGCCCCCTGAACCATCACAGCAGAAACCGCAAATGATGCTGACATCCGCCGCCGCGCCCGCGCCGCCATCAAAGCCGATCAAGGCAATCCTTTCGACCATTCGTCGCAATGAGGGCTCGCCCGCCAGCCGGATGAAAACTTTGGCCTATATGGATAATACTCTCGCTGTGTCCGAGGCGCGGCAGGCGGGGGCTGATGATGCCCTGATGTTGAATAATCATGGCCATGTGGCTTGCCTCAGCGCGGCCAATATATTCAGCCTGAAAGAGGAGGGCGATTTGATAACGCCGCCGGTTGCGGCCGGTATTTTGCCGGGAATAATGCGCAAAAAGATTATCGGCGCCGGGCGTGAACTTGGCCTGCAGGTAAAAGAGGAAGCGCAGGATCTGGAAGCCTTCAGACAGGGGGTTTGTTTTGCCAGCAATAGCCTGATGGGCATGCGGCGCCTGGCGCTTGACCAAATACCGCCCCCATCAACCAATCCTCTATCAGCTGCGGGCGAAGCAGCCTATGACAGGCTCGAAAAATTCTGCCAGAGCCTTATCCAAGAGACATTATGACAGTTTTCACTTTTACCCATAGCCAATTGGTTACAATCACCGCCTGCATCACGGCCGATGAGCTGGCCCGGCAATTTAACCATTACACAGACTCGCTCACCCGTGCCTCATGGCATGGGGAAACAAGAATCGGGATTGGCGGATTGGGGCTTACCAATGGGCAAATGGCGGCCTGCCTTCAAAGGCTCTATGCCTTCTTTGGTAAGGAAGAAGAGAGTTTCAGCGCAACGCCAGAGGATAGTTTTGGCGATTGGGTGGACCGGTTGATGCCCTTTCTGGCAGAGGGCATCAGGCAATTTTCCTTCCTCCCGGCTATAGATGCAAAAGGCTCGGCGATTATTCATCCGGCGGATGAGCTGGTTCAGGATACACGGGCCATCGCCAATCTGGTGCAGGGGCGTCGGCGTGTTATATCCATGGTTGCCCCCCATTCCCTGTTTGGTTTTGTGACCGGTGTTTTGGCACCGAATCTCCTTGATATCGAGGCGATAGACGGGCGCGCTCTGTTTGCGGACAATTTCGAAAATCGTCTGGCGCCGGGCGATCTGGTGGTGGCCACACCCACCCTGTGGCGGTTTTTGCTGAAATCCTTGCCGGGCTTTCCTGCCAATATTGTTGGCCTGTCTTTTGGTGAACCAATGCCCGGAGCCCTTTATTCTACCTTGCGGGAAAACGGCCTTACGGGCATGCGAGAGTTTTATGGCTCCACGGAAACAGGCATTCTGGCCTGGCGCGAAAATCCTTCCGATGGTTTTACCCTGTTCGACTTCTGGTTGCGCGATCAGGACAAGGTGATAAGGGTGCGCCCCGATGGTGAGAAAATATCGGTGCAGCCCATGGATAGATTGATCTGGGGTAGCGGGCAAAGTTTTACCCTTGGAGGGCGTCGGGACGGGGCGGTCCAGATTGGTGCGGTCAATGTTTTTCCCAAAGCCATCGCAAAAAAAATTGCCGCCCATCCGGATATTAAAGATTGCAAAGTCAGCGTTTCCAAGCGCGGAGCATCACTGGACAGGTTGATAGCCAGAATAGTTCTGAAAGATGGATTGCTGCCGGATCAAACCATTGCCTGGAAAGTGGATGCATGGTGTCGCAAAAAATTGCGGCCGCCGGAGCGGCCGCGCATTTATACTTTCACTGATAGTCTGGAATAGACTAGCCGGGGTCCTGACCCTAGAGCCTATTTCGTTTTGATGCCATCAAAACCGAAAGGCTCTAGCTGCCATTGCCCCCGCCGCCGCCGCCGCTAATTTCGGCGGCTTTGATTTTGTTTTCCTGCTTGGCAACTTCAAAGGCCGAATTGCCAATGCCGACATTTTCGGCAACATCACAATTATTGGTGCAGGAATAGGTTACATATTCCACGCCCCGTTGCAGGGTTACCATATTGTCACTCGGCGTGCGTACACGGATGGCAACATTGTCCAGCCTCTCGCCTTTGAGATTGAAAAAATAAATATTGGTCAGGCCGGGGCGCTTGCCAAACAGCATGATCGATGTATTGGAAGACACCTCAATATCGGCAATACCCGGATTGCCAACGACGATGGCGCTCACCGGCTCCGGCAGTTGATAGGCACGCACTTGATCGACCGTAAGCCAAACCTCGCCTGCATTTGCCGTGGAGAGGCCAAAAAAAGCCATAAATGAAACAGCCAAAGATAAAATATGAGAGCGCATGGGATAGCCTCTTGGTTGGAATAGATTGCATCGGAACCATAGGCCGGAATAGTCAACGATTTCTTAAATATGGCCGCTGCTTGAATAATCTTTGTCAAATATCATTGCACTTTGCCTAAATCCTTTACCCAGTTTTAAGCCCCTTCAGGGATAGTGGGACATCAAACCCTGATCCATTTGGGATAGGAGTCGACTGAGCAGGAAGTTATGTCCCAAGTAAATCTAACCAATATTACAAAAGCCGAAGATGATGAGGATGCCCTTGCGCGTGCTGCATTGGCCGATCTGGAGTGGTTTGGTTCTGCGGCGGAGGATGTTCTCGAAACCTTGGCAGAAGCCTCGTTTTTGCGACGGGTCTATGCGGGGGAGACATTGTTCACCATTGGCCAATATGACGCCTCTGAGGTGATTGGGGTTGTTGCGGGTGAGGTTCAACTGACGATTATATCTGAAGAATCCGGCCAGATGATGTTGAGCAAGCTATCAGCAGGCAGTGTTTTGGGACTTGATTTTGTTCTGGCCAAAGATGAAGAAGCCGCCGCACGACTTGGTCTGGTGGCCGTCAAGGACGCGACTTTGCTTTATATTGATAGTGCGGCCATTGCCGAAGCGGTATCAAGAAAGCCGGCCTTTGCGCGAATTCTACTGGAAGCAACAGCGCGCAAGCTGGTATCCTGGAGCGCCGGATCCCTTGGGGATGTGATGCCGGAAAAGCGGGTTTATCGCCTGTTATTGGAACTTGCCAGTAGCAATGCCAAGGGCCAGTGGCATGTGGAGATTATGCCAAAGCACAGAGAGCTGGCGGAGCGGGCCGGCGTTTCGGAAAATGAAGCGGCCGATGCGGTTGCGGAATTAATCCGCACCGGTGTTGTGCGGCGTCAATATCCCGGGCTTGTGATTATGAATTACGATGTCTTTGTCTCTATGGGGCGTTGATCAAAAGGCGCAAAAATGGCGCATTGTTTTTCTTTCCGCGACAAAAATTCATACTTTGTAAAGAAGTAGACCGGCTTTGCAGCCGGTCATATGCATAAAAAAAATTTTTCCTATTAACCATATAAAAGCAGGAAAATAGAGAAATGACGGGGAATATTCCGTTGCAAATTCAAGCGTGTTAACTGCTTTAAAAATAATTATTTTAGCGCAATAATTTCTTTACTATCCTATGTCAGATTGACGACATCTGGCGGACAAAAGTCAGAAAGTGCAAGTGCAATAAAACAGGAGTCAATCATGACTAAATTTATCAATCGTTTTTTCAAAGACGAAGAAGGTGCAACTGCTATTGAGTACGGCCTGATCGCCGCTCTTATCGCTGTTGCCATTATCGCAGCTCTGCAAGCTGTTGCGACATCACTGTCCAACAACTTCTCCGATATCTCTTCATCGCTTGACGCTGCTGTCTAATCACGCAGTATCAGAAGACAGGAAAAGGGAGCCTCAGGGCTCCCTTTTTTGTTGGCTACGCGTAATAAAAAGGGAAATTTTAATTATTACTACCTAAGGTGGTGTTCCAAATTGATTGGGAGACCATCGAAGATGCATCAAGGCTTAAAATTCTGGCGTAATAAAGAAGGCGGTGCGGCGATAGAATATAGCCTGCTGGCGGCGCTCTTTGCTGTAAGCGCGATTGTTGCGTTCCAGCTTTATGGGAAATCCCTATCCAAAACCTATTCTGAGATTCCCGACTAAATGGAGGCGGCCAGAGGGGATCAGGATGATGATCATAATGATGGCGACGATGATGACGATTAAGGCTGTCACGGGCTGTCGCAATAGAAAAAATTAACAATCGGCTGTTAGAATACCAATCTTAAATCGGGTTGGGAGTGTCACATGAGTAATTTTATCCGGAAATTTTGGAACAATGAAGAAGGGGCAACGGCTATCGAATACGGGCTGATTGCAGCTGTTATGGCGATTGGGATTTTAACGGCGCTACAGGCGACAGCCTCTTCTGTCTCGGCAAATTTTTCTGATATTGCTTCAAGTGTTGATGCGGCGGTTTAGGGAGGGCTGATCCCGGCCCTGCGAGATATTTTTGTCTTGTATTAGTGTTTTGTAAACACTCGTAAACAATCTCTTAAATAAAAACAGTCCCTAGACGGAACAACTATGGCGTGTCCATAACCTCTCATTAACACACCCGGTTTAGAAACATGGTTATCGGTTTGTAAAAAGGGTGTTTTATGTTTGCAATGTTGGCTTTATCAATCCCGCCTGCTGCATGGATTGTCGCTGCTTTGAATGATATCAAGGCGCTGCGTATTCCGAACTGGATTTCGATTGCGCTCATCGCAAGCTATCCGGTTGCCGGGCTGTTGGCGGGTATTTCTTTGGGCGATATTGGCCTCAACCTGTTGCTCGGCGTCGTTGTCCTGTTCATGGGCATGGGGCTGTTTGCCTTTAAAATACTGGGCGGCGGGGATGCCAAGCTGATTGCGGCATCGGTCCCGTGGGTCGGTATGAGCGCTTTATGGATATTTTTATTCAAAGTCGCGCTCATTGGCGGCTTGGTTGCCGTGGCGCTGATGATGTTCCGCAAATCGCCATTATTGCCGGTCTATGCGCAAGCACCCTGGATATTAAAACTTCATCAATCCGGGCAACAAATACCCTATGGCATCGCCATTGCCGGCGGTGGCTTGTGGACATTGCCACAAACGCAGATTTTTCTATCAGTATTTGGAGTTTAATAATGTTAGGGGGTTTTGCGGTTAACAATGTTTTGAGGGTTTTCGTTGATAATTCGAGCGAGATAACCCCGTCCCGTGTTTTTCGGGGGAAAGTGACAGGTGAATCGTGAATATAGGTCGTATCATTCTTGTAGTAGTTGCCTTGCTGGCAGGCGGCGGAGCCTTTCTGCTTGTGGCCATGGGCGGCGATGACAAAAATCCGGAAGTCGTAACCCAGATCATTCCGCAGCAAGACCGCACGGAAACGGTGCGGGTTCTCGTTGCCGATGCAGATTTTGAAAAAGGCCAGAAGCTGGACCCGGTGGCGACAAAATGGGTGAAATTCCCGAAAGATAATTTGCCGGAATATTTCATCACAGAAGATAATGGCGAATTTTTCGAAAGTCTGGGCAGCGCTCTGGCCAGAACCAATATTTATCTGGGAGAGCCAATCACGGCGGCCAAGATTGTGCAGCCCGGTGACCGCTCAATGATGTCAGCCCTGTTGACGCCAGGCATGCGCGCTGTGACTTTAAATATTGATCCGGTGACCTCGGCTGGCGGTTTCATACTGCCGGGCGATCGGGTGGATGTCTATTTTTCTGAAGAAGTGCCGCGCAGCGAGACTGGCGAGATCTATTCGGAACTCCTTTATGCCAATTTACGCGTTCTGGCGATTGATCAAACCATTCAGGAAACCGCAGGGGGCACGGTTGTTGGTCGCACCGCAACGGTTGAGATTGCCCCTTATCAAGTGGAAGATTTTTTGAGTATTCGCGAAGCCGCTGACAATGTTTCTTTGGTGTTGCGCAGCGCTTTCGTGCCCGAAGGTGGAGAGGAAATTCAACAGGAACTCCGTCCAACCAAAGTCCAGGTCATTCGCTATGGCAGATCCTAAAGCGGGGAAGCATTAAGTCTTTTCGCAAAAATACAGCCGCCCAACGGGCATAGGTAGAGAATATGATGTTTACGATCAAGAAATGGCAAAAAAGTGCCGCGATTTTAACAGCCCTGTTCATGGCTGGTTTCGTGGTGCCAGTGGCGCTGGCGCCATCGGCACACGCGGCATCCGATGGCGTGCGCATTGATACAGGCGGCACCAATCAGACCTCGCGCAGCCTCGTCCTGCCATTGAATAAAATGGCCGTTGTCGAATTGCCGCGGGATGTCTCTGATGTGGTTGTGGCGCAGCCGGATAAAGTCGAAGCGGTTGTCCGTTCCCCGCGCAAAATCTACATTATCGGCATGGAAGTGGGGCAGACCAATGCGTTCTTTTTTGATAAAAAAGGCCGCGAGATCCTTAATCTGGAAATTCGCATTGAGCGTGACCTTGATGCCCTGAGCGAAGTCTATAGCAGAATTTTGCCAAATGCCCGCCTGCAAGTGGAAGCGGTCAATGACAATATTATTCTGCGCGGGGTCGTGGCGAATAATTCGGAAGCCCAACAGGCTTTTGATATTGCCAGCCGCTATGTGGGCGAGCCGGATTTGGTGATGAATATGCTGACCATTCGTGAGCGTGGCCAGGTCATGCTGAAAGTGCGTATTGTCGAAATGCAGCGCCGTCTGATTAAGCAGCTGGGGATCGATTCCAATGGTACAGCAGTCATCGACAATAATGTTTTTGATCTTGCTGTTGACAACTCTTTTGCGGTGAATGGCAGTTCCCTTGGTG
The DNA here is from genome assembly GCA_026989615.1 of Parvularculaceae bacterium. GTDB lineage: Bacteria > Pseudomonadota > Alphaproteobacteria > Caulobacterales > Parvularculaceae > S012-90. Next base: position 7,327 of record JALSJA010000282.1, read on the forward strand.
GTCTGAATGCGGCCGCACGTCTGGCCGCCAATGGCAATTTGCGCCGCTTGGATTTGAATTTTGATGCCTTTGAACAGATGGGGCTGGTGCGTGTATTGGCAGAGCCCAATATCACCGCCGTTTCCGGTGAGCCGGCAAGTTTTCTGGCCGGCGGCGAGTTTCCGGTCCCGGCAGCCTCCGGCCTTGGCACGACAAGCATTGAATTTAAAAAATATGGTGTCGGTCTCGGCTTTACCCCTGTGGTTCTGTCCAAGGGCCGGATCAATTTGAAAATTAAAACCGAGGTTTCAGACCTGTCCGCAACGACCGGTGTCACCATAGGCGGGTTTATCAGAACCAACCCCGATACCGGTGAGCAGGAGCGTGTTGAGGGCTTTACGGTGCCGGGCCTGAATGTCCGGACCGCCGAGACGACCGTTGAATTGCCGTCTGGGGGTTCTCTGGCCATGGCCGGGCTGTTGCAGGAAAATATCCAATCCGCAGTGGAAGGATTACCGGGCTTAAAAGATGTTGCGGTTTTGGGGCAATTATTCCGCTCCAACGACTTTTTACGCAATGAAACCGAACTGGTGATTATCGTCACGCCTTATCTCGTGGAGCCAACGCATTTGAGCAATTTAAGCTCGCCGGATGACGGGTTTAAGTCGGCATCAGACGCGGAAATGGTGTTATTGGGCAAGCTGGAGTCCAATAATGGCATGCGCCCACAATCAACCGATCGCAATTTACAAGGCCCGCTGGGCTTTATCATCGACTGAGGAACGCAATCATGAATAGCAAAATGAAATCATTTCTTGCCCTCAGTGTCAGTGCTTTGCTGGTCACGGCCTGTGCAGGATCATTTAACTCACAGCGTGTTGTGCCAACAAATGTTGCCGATGCTTTTCCGATTATGGTGGATCAGCAAACGGTCACGCTAACTATTATTGCCGATAAAAGCCTGAGCGAATTGTCCTCTATGGATAAAGCCCGCCTGTCCGCCTTTGTTGGCAGCTATGCCCGCGAGGGCCATGGGCCTGTCACGGTCACTGCCCCCTCGGGCAATCGCGCCGATTATTTTGGTCAGGAGCTGGCAGCCGATATTCGCAATGAGCTGCATTCTCTTGGTGTTCCTTGGGATAAAATGCTGGGGGCCACCTATCGTGTGTCTGGCAATGCCACCGACCAGGAAGTGATCGTTTCTTTCTCGCGCTATGTGGCTTCGGCGACAGCTTGCGGTGATTTTTCCGAGGTTTGGAAGCGCAATCGGCAAAATATTTCCAGCAAAAATTTTGGTTGTGCCACCCAAAATAATCTTGCGGCCATGATTGTGGACCCGCGTGATTTAGCCGCCGCAAGACCATTGGCGGCGAGCGACCCTGTCAAACAGGTTGGCGCTGTTACCGCCTATCAAGGCGGTGAGGCAACAGGTAGTGAAGCTGAAGCCAGTAGTAATGTCTCAACGACGGAATAATGAATAAAGCCTGATAGCAGGCATGGGAGTGTAGGTCATGAGTACAGTGACGAAAGAACAATTCGAGTTTGATGGCGAGGCGGAGCTTTCCGAAGAGGAACTGCGCGCTCTGGAAGAGCTTGATGCGGATCTGGATCTCGACTTCGACGATGAATTGGCGGGGGAGAATGAGGGCTTATGGGATGAAGCCAAGGAAACACCGCCGGAAGCAGCGGTTGAAGATCTGGATGATCTCGAAGCAGCCTTGGCCGATACCGGCCCCGAGGATTCCGACCCAGAGGGTTTCGGCGATGAGACTGCCGCCGAAGATGATGTTTTTTTAGGTGATAGCGCGCTGGATAGCGAGGGCCATGAATTTGCCGAAGAGGGCGAATTGCCAGATTTTACCGATGCACAAGAGCCACCGCTTGCGGAAGAGGTAAGTCCTGAAGCTGAGGCGGCAACGGAGCTGGTCTCCATTGCAGCTGCGGTTCCTGATTTTTCAGGCGATGAGGACGATCTTGAAGATATACGTATGGGCGATGATCATCGCCCGGTGCCGCGTATCAATATTGATGTCTTTTGTGAAAGCACCGAATTTTCCAATTTGATGGAAAAGGCTGCGCTCGATCGCCGACTTGCCAAAGCGCATGTGACCATCATGTCTGGTGGTATTCATAAAGCCGCCGATTATTTTCGCAATCAGAACACGCCCAATCTGGTCATCCTTGAATCCCTGAAAGGTGGCGAGCAACTCATGGAGGGGCTCAATAATTTGGCAGAGGTCTGCGACCCGAGCACCCGTGTTGTGGTGGTTGGGCATATCAATGATATTCGCCTTTATCGTGATTTGATCGACAAAGGCGTCAGCGAATATCTGATTACGCCGCGCTCGCCGGTGACCATCATCAATACCATTGCCAGCCTTTATGTGGATCCTTCCGCACCTCCGATCGGGCGCAATATTGCCTTTGTTGGCGCCCGTGGCGGCGTCGGGTCTTCGACTATTTGTCACAATGTGGCCTGGGCGATTG
>JALSJA010000283.1 GCA_026989615.1 Parvularculaceae bacterium
ACAAACCGCATCTGTAACCGATTGAAAAGCCTGTTTGTGGCAGGACTGGCAATCTTCGGCAATGCTGGTATGGGCAACGGAAACAGGGCCGGATAACCATGCCTCATCCGGCTTGTGGCCAGCCAGAATATGAGTCTGGTTTCCTGTAGCAAACCAGACTATTGGCAGGATAAGGAAAACTGCCAATAGGGATATGAGCCCAAGCCAGGCTGTCGATCGTTTGCCCCAGATGGACTTGCGCAATGAGAATATACGTTTCTCATCTCTATCCGGTTTGATCAGGGCATCTTGCGCCACTTGCTCAATGGCAACAATAATCGGACCACCGGCCTCACGGCTAACACTAACCTCAAAAGCGCCAAGGCGCAAAACCGCCTCTTCGCCCTTGCCAAAAGAGAACCCACGGCCAAAGCGGTTGCCAATTTGCACCGGCTTATCGCCAAGGGCCGCAATAACAAATCCGTTTTTGCCACGCGCCGCAATCCGCGCATGGCTAAGCGCAACACGTAAATCAGGAAGATAAATATCGCTATCGGTTGAGCGGCCAATCGTAAGCTCGCTCTTCTCAAGTGTTTCTTCTTTGACGAATTCGCGACCGCCAGACAGTTTTTTTATTTTCTTGATTAAAAACATCTGACACTCCCTACCAGTAGAAGAAAACGCTGATGATATGGGCCAATAAAGCCGCCAACAGCGCAAAGGTTAGAGGGACGTGAAAATAGAGCCAGAACTCCAACAGTGTTTTGTATTTTGCATGCAATCTTGCCCGTTCCAGCATAACATTTTTGCGTGCCAATATGGAGGCGACATTTTCCAACTGCTCATCCAGCGGCGCTTCCACCTCGCTCAAGGCTTCGCGAATTTTATTCAGGGCTTTGGCGGTTGCACAATTTCCAACCCGACCGGAAAGGCGCGTCAACAGGCCACCGGTGATTTTGGTTTTGGTCACGGCCCTTTGCACCCATGACACATAAGGTTGTGGCAAAGGTTGCGCCATCTCTTCCAACTGCCGGTCTATATCCGCCAATTCCTCCAGCATATCCATTTCGCTGGATTCGGCCCGATTGCGGCTCATTTGTTGCGGCACGGAAGCATAATAAAAAATACCAAACAGGCCGGAAATAATAACCGCCATCATCAACACATAAGCCAGCGTGTGCACATTCCAGCCAAACTGGAACCCTGTGTGCAAAGTCGCAATAACAACGAGCGACAAGCCGAGATAGACATGGGCCGAAGTCCATCCCTTCAATTTCCAATTCCCTTGGGTTATGGCACGCTTGCGCACCCCCAAAAATGTCAGCCACAGGATTAGCAAGGCACCAATCGTGCCCAATATATAGCCGACAAGACTGCCGCCATTGGGGCGCGGCTCTGCATCCACCATGAAATAGCCCAGAATGGCCGCCAGCGACATCATGACGGCCAGCTTCAAATAGCGGAAATCTGCATGGCGCAAAAAACTCTCATGGCGAGCATCTTGACGGTGCGCTTTGCCAACCGGACGGGCCATTTAATTTCCCTCCCGCTGTGTAACATTGAGATAGCTTTCCGGAGAAACGCGTATCGCGGCCCCGGTCGGACAGGCCCGAACACAGGCCGGGCCACCCTTGATGCCTTTGCACATATCGCATTTTACGGCTGTTTTGGGCATATCCTGCTGGTCAAGGCCGAAATGCTGCTCGACCCATTCCTTGGGCGGTTGCCCCGGTCCGGGGCCTTTACCGAAAAACAGCCAGCTTAAAAGCCCGGGGCGTTTGGGCGGCATTTTTTCCATCTGGATAACCCCGTAAGGGCAATTGCGCTGGCAATTTCCACAACCAATGCAGGTCTCATTGATAAACACCTCCCCATCGGGCGCACGTCGGATCGCATTGGGCGGACAATCGGCCATGCAATGGGGATGCTCGCAATGGCGACAGGATGTCGGCACATGGATATTGGCGTAGGTTTTGCCCGCCTCACGGTCCAGCCGTGATATACCGTCATGGGTTTCCGCGCAGGCCAATTCACAATTATCGCAACCAATGCACAGGCTCTCATCGATTAGCAAGGCATCGGTCGCTTCGCCGAGCCCCTGTTCCAGCAGAAAATTTGCAACCGAAGAATAAAGATCGACCACAGAAGAAAAGCTGCCCTTTTGCGCTTCCACAAACCGATTAACCTCACGGCGCGCATCTATGGTCTCTTCCACACGGTCGCGAATTTGCGGGTTGGCGCGCAGGAACTGATCGAAATCATCACCATTCAACCGGATGATTTCCGATTTGATCGCTGCCTTGACCGTCGCCGTGCGCTCGCCGCCTTCAAAAAGCGACATTTCGCCCACATAATTGCCGGCCGAGACATAGGACAGAAAAACCTGCTTGCCGCCAACTTCTTTTTCAACCAGCACACTGCCCGAGCGAATAATGAATATGTCCGTCCCCGGCTTGCCTTCCTCAATCAACACCTCGCCCGCGCGCACTTCCATCATCTCCGATGATTCCAGCAAGCGTTTCATCCAGGCATCGGAAATATCACTACCGAAAATGGTTTTGATCTGGCGTTCCGTAGCAATCCGATCAATTGCCCGCTTCACGGCCGGTACGGTAGCAATCAGTTTCAGGGCGGCACGACGGGGAATTTCCACCAGAATTGTCGGCGTGCCGGCACGCACAGTGGCGCTCCGGCGGCGACCGGAGATCAGGCCAATCTCGCCAAAGATTTCCCCATCCCCAAGCGGCACAATGATTTTCTTGTTTGTCGGATCAACCTCGATATCCACCCGCCCTGCAACCACGGCGAATAAGGACGAGCCAATATCATTGCGCTCGAAAACGATTTTGCCCTTTTCCTTAAAGTGCATGCGTGATTCGAGCATGAACTCGCGCAATTGCAGCGTTGAAAGCTCCTGGAAAATACTGACCCGCTGTTTTAGTTCTGCCAGCCAGCCGGATACATCCAGCTTGCCCGGTAATCCGGCAAATACTTTTTCCAGCAATGGTTCGTCGGCCGGTTTCAGGGTGGTATTGCCGTTAATGTGCTCAACCGCGTCATAGCCCTGATTCATACAGTGCTTGATTAGCGGATAGCCAGCCAGCGCGCCAATGACGTAAATGCCCGGCTTGGTGGTTTCAAAGGATTCCGAAAGCACCGGAAACGCCTCGCGATCCGGTCCCGTAAACTCGATCCCGCAGCTTTCAACAAATTTACGCGGCGGTGCCGCACCAAGACGCGCTATCACCCGGTCGCAGGGTAATTCCACCGGTCCTTCCGGTGATTCGACCGTCATCACCCCCGGCGCCAGTTTTACCGGTGATGTCGAGACCATAAAATCCAGCCGACCGCTTTCCTTGGCCTGTGTCAGCGCCGCGGCATTGGCAGGCTTGGCGCGCGCAAAATCTGGACCACGCTGCAGCAGCACCACCCGATTGCCTTGTTCGGGGTCTGCGGACAGGCCCAAAGCGTTTTCAATCCCCGCATCGCCACCGCCGACAATGATGATATCCTCATCAAAATATTCTTTCGGGTCATCCAGCTGATATTGAACAAAGGGCAGATCGCCACCGGGAATGCGCAATTTATTGGGATTGCCCGCAGTTCCGATCGCCAGAATGATATTACGCGCATTGATCTCGCCGCCATTCGAGAACCTTATGAGGAAGTCGCCCTTTTCCCCTGTGATTTCAGTGACATCTGACTGATATCTAACATTTATACCGTGGAATTTTAATTCCTCATCCCAGGTCTGCAAGGTATGCTCGCGGGAACCGGCAGCAAAGGAAATATCAGACCGCAAAACCAGCTGGTCCGGCGTTGCCATGATATGTTTGCCTTTTTGATATTTGTATATCGTATCCGACAGATGGTCGGTCTTTTCCAGCAGAATATGGGACAGCCCAATCTTCGCGGCGTGGGCAGCCGCGCTCAGGCCAGCAGGCCCGGAGCCAATAATCGCGATGTCAAACACATCCCCCAAAATAATTTCCTTCCCCTCAGGTCCTCGTTTCCAGCCTTTTGGGTATGGCTGGAAGCCTGCATCTCTCCGCTGCAACAATAAACATAAAAATCATAATTTACAATCTGGTAATTGACATTCAGAATCGCTAGGATGGCCGATGAGAGAAGATTCACCATGCCGAACAGGCTGGCAATAGGCTAAGAGGGGGTGGGATTTGTCATATCCTGCAATTTTTAGAGATTCAGCATGTCTGATGTCGTTTCTGATGTCCCTGCGACGATTTGCATCCGCATTCAAGGCGCGCTTGGCGCAAATCCGGTGGCGAAATAATGCTGCATCGCAACACTGTCGGGCTCGACCTGTGCGGCGGGCAGGATTATTGACCAATATTGTCCTTCTTTCCTTTGTTGGGCTTGCTGTAACCGGCCATGCTTCCGGGCAGGAGGGTCGGGTTTATACCAAACCCATGCAGGATGGCTTGACCCATGAAGGGGTGATGACCTGCTATGGCTCGACCTGCCATTCCCGTCAGCTTCCGGTTGGTACAACCGTACGGCAAAATGAATTGATCACATGGCAGGACCAGTCTGCACCCTCTGGTGCCCATTCCCGGGCCTATAAAGTATTATTGAACAGGCGCTCCCAAAGCATCGCCCGCAATCTTGGTATTGGCCCGGCGCAAAAGGCCCCGGAATGTCTGGCCTGTCATACGGATTTTGTCCCGGCCAATCATCGCGGCGAGAAATATGACATCACCGAAGGCGTCACCTGCGAAAGCTGCCATGGGGGGGCCGAGAAATGGCTGACCGCCCATTATGCCCCGGGCCGCACCCATGCACAAAATATTGCCGATGGCATGTATCCCACAGAAGACCCTAAAGCGCGGGCCAGCCTATGCCTGACCTGTCACTTTGGATCGGAAGCCAAGTACCAATTTGTCGACCACCGGATCATGGGCGCCGGCCATCCACGGATTTCTTTTGAACTCGATCTTTTCACCACATTGCAAAAACATCATGATGTGGATGCCGATTATCTGCAGAGAAAACCCAATGCTGCCAATGGGGTCAAAACCTGGGCAATCGGCCAATCCATGACCATTGCCCATACGCTGGATCTTTTCCTCAACCCCAAAACCGGCAAGGAGGGTATCTTCCCGGAATTGGTGTTTTATGATTGTCACGCCTGTCATCAGACGATTTCCAATGATCCTGACTGGCAACCCCAATGGCGGGCCAATCCTGGCCGCCCGCTTGGCCCCGGCGAACCGATATTCAACGATGCCAATATGATTATGCTGAAAGCCGCGCTCAGCGTTACCGACCCCCTAGCCCGCCAATCATTTGACGCCCAATTGCGCAGCTTCCATAGCGCCATGTCGCAAAATGAATCGGCGACCAGAAATGCTGCCCGGGAATTGCGCGATGCCGCGCTTGTCATGACCGACAAGCTTGCCGCAACCAATTTCAGTAAAGCGCAGGCCGACCAGATTTTCCGCACCATTCTGAACGACACCCTATCGCGGGAATATACCCAATATGCTGCAGCAGAACAGGCGGTTATTGCGGTTGACACATTCCTCAACGCTATGGTCGCGGAAAATTGGCTGGATTTGGAAACAGCCCTTGCCATGCGGCCCGCAATCAATAATGCTTATGCTGCGGTGGAAACACCCAATAATTATAATCTCTCTCGCCTTCAATCTGCGCTTCGGGAAGTCGAAGCGTTTTATCGTCGGAGTCAGGGATGATACGCCAGTTTTTGTTGCCCCCTCTTTTGACCGCGTTCGTCGCGTTTTTGCTCGCCTCCTGTGGCGGTAGCGGTGGTGGCAGCACGACCAATCCGGTCCCCCCACCACCCCCGCCTCCGGCGCGCCTATACAGCAATCCGGCGATTGAGAGCCTGTCGATCAGCGATATTGAAACCATACTCGCCCAGGCCATTCAGGAAGCCGAGGCACAAGGCACGCCGGCGACCATTGCGGTTGTTGACCGGGTCGGCAATGTGGTGGCGGTTTTTGCCATGAACGGGGTCAGCGCCACCGAAACCATTCGCAACGGTCCCAGCGGCGTGATTGCCGATAATGAAGCCCTGCAGGGAATAGATGTCCCCCGCAATCTGGCCGCCATCGCCAAAGCCATAACCGGCGCCTATCTTTCTTCGGCCGGCAATGCCTTTTCCTCCCGTACGGCCAGCATGATTGTGCAACCGCATTTCCCCCCGGCGCCAACAACCGTCGGGCTGGAAAGCGGGCCTCTCTTTGGGGTGCAATTCAGCCAGCTGCCCTGCTCTGATTTATCGACGCGCTATATTCCCGGCCCCGGCGGCACGATTGGTCCGAAACGATCACCGCTTGGATTGTCCGCGGATCCCGGCGGCTTCCCGCTATATAAAAACGGCGTCGTTGTGGGCGGCATCGGTGTTTCTGCCGATGATGATTACGGGTTTGATCCCAATATTCTCGATACAGACAATGATGTTGAGGAGCATATCGCTCTAGCCGGCACTATCGGCTTTGATGCGCCAATAGAGATTCGCGCCAATCGTATCAATGTTGACGGCACACAATTGCGCTTTTCCGACGCAACAGAAGCCACATTATTATCAACCCCCGCCAATGCCCCGGCTTTTTTCACCTATAATGGCCCTTCGGGTAATCTGGTCACGGTACCGGGTTATTTTGGTGTCGGTAGCCCGGTTATCATTCCCGGCGAAGCCTATGGTAATGAAACATCGGGCATTCGCCAATCCACAGCGGCTGAATATAGCAATCGCGATGTCTTTGTTCTGACCGATGGCGCCGGTGCCAATCGCTATCCAGCCAGTGCCGGAACCGATGGCGCCAATGTCGCCCAGCCATTGAGCGCATTGGAAGTGCAGACCTTGCTGGAGGAAGCCTTTGCCGTCATGGCCGCTTCACGGGCGCAAATCAGACAACCCTTGAACAGCCGGGCGCAGGTGACGATTTCTGTGGTCGATACCAATGGCCAGATATTGGGTATTGTCCGCTCGCCCGACGCACCGATTTTCGGCACGGATGTCTCTTTGCAAAAAGCCCGCACCGCGGCGTTTTTCTCCGGCCCCAATGCCGCCAATGATCTCGGCAATGCAACGATCAATCCGGTATTGGCCGGTGGTGCCGGTGTGCCGGATCCGGATGTGCGCCGTTATGTGACGCAGGTTCGCACCTTCCTCAATGATCCCAACGCCCTGACCGGCAGCCACGCTTTTGCCGACCGTTCCGGCGGTAATTTATCGCGACCCTATTTTCCCGATGGCGAAGTTGGAACCCCGAACGGGCCATTATCGCGCCCCATCACGCGCTGGTCTCCCTTTAATGACGGGCTTCAGATAGATTTGGTCATTGGCAATATTCTGCAACATGTGGGTTTTGTTCTCGGCGCCAATCCGGACACACCGCAACGGTGTAGCTTTATTCCCGATGTGCCCGGCCAAAGTTTCAACCGTTTACAAAACGGTATTCAGATCTTCCCCGGCTCGGTTCCCATCTATCGCGATGGTGTCTTGGTTGGGGGCATTGGTGTTTCCGGTGACGGTATTGATCAGGATGACATGATTTCCTTTCTGGGGGTGCATAATGCCGGACTGCAATTGGGCACGATCAATAATGCCGATCCCGCCATACGCGCCGACCAAATTCAAATTCCCGTCAATGGAAATCTCATTCGTTTGCGATATGTCAATTGTCCGTTTACGCCCTTTATTGGTTCAAATGAAAATAATGTCTGTCAGGGGAAATAGGCATGATCGCAAAAACATTCATAAGACCGCTATTGCTTCTGACAGTCACCTCTCTGGTGGTGCAGGGTTGCGCCTTCCGGTTTGGCAAGAAACAGGAAATCAGCGAGCAACAGCGCGTCGAATTGACAAGGCTGGCCAATGAACGGGCGGCGCGGGATGAGCTTGCGAGAATTTCGTCAAATCCGGAAGATGGAACACTCTTTTCCGGCGTCTTGCCTGCGCGTGACCCGGTGCCTGACAATGAAAATACTTTGGCCGATACTTTCCCGGCGCAATATCGGTTGGAGGATGATCCTGTCCGGCTTGCCTCTGCAAAGACCGATATAACCCTGTCCGAATCCGCCGCTCTCCCGTCGGTTCCAGCGCCTATGGCGCTAAGCCCGCAAGAAGAGCAGGCGCTTGATAACGCCATTTATATTGAAGGCGAACGTCGCCGTCCCGGACGCGAGACCACGGACAAGAATTTGCAGGTTAATCCCGGTGCCGTCGCGCCGCCTTTGCGGGAATATTCCGGTGGTCCGGGAATCTCGGTACCGGATCGCTGGCGACTGGTAGAGGCCCTCGGGGTTAACGAGAAATGGTGGGATCCCTATAATCAAAATACCTTGAAAGGCGACCGGCCGATTTGGGGCGGCGATGAATGGTTTTTCGTGGCCAGCGCCATTTCCGATACGGTGATCGAGCCGCGCTCCTTCCCGCTGCCTGTGGGCGTGCAGACCACCACCAATCCCGGATCTATCGATGTCTTTGGCGAATCGGAGAGCTTTGTCGCATCACAAACATTTATTCTGGGGGCGGCCCTAATCAAAGGCTCTACCGCCTATAAGCCACAAGACCTCGAATTTCGTCTGACCGCCGCGTTTAATTATAATTACGCCAATGTGGAAGAAACCCGCGTTCTTTATGTGGAGCCTTCCAAAGGAACCGATCGCAGTGATGGCTGGATTGGAATTCAGGAAGCTTTTGTGGACTATCACATCCGCAATGTGTCGGAACGATATGACTTCGATTCCCTGCGCGCCGGTATTCAACCTTTCAATTCCGATTTCCGTGGATTCCTGTTTCAGGATAACCAGCTTGGTATTCGCTTTTTCGGCAATCGCGACAATAACCGTTTCCAATATAATCTCGCGGCTTTTGCGCGGTTGGAAAAAGATACCAATTCCGGCCTTAACGATGTCACAAAATCTATTCGCGAGGACTATTTTCTGGTCGCCAATGCCTATCGGCAGGATTTACCCTTTCCCGGCATGACCAGTCAGGTAACGCTCGCCTATAATATCAATCGCGAAAAGCAGGATATTCAAATTGATGATAATGGTTTCCCCGTGCGCCCGGCCCTGCTCGGCAATTTGCGCGGGCGCGATTATGATGTCGGCTATCTCGGCTATAATGCCGATGGCCGCATTGGCCGGATGAACCTCACCGCCTCCACCTATTATGCCTTTGGGGAAAATCGTAATTCCATTTTTACCGATGAGCCAACGGATATTCGTGCCTTTTTTGCCGCCGTCGAACCCTCGGTCGATTATAACTGGATGCGCTTTCGCCTGTCCGGCCTGTATGCCAGCGGCGATGACAATCCTTATGACAATAAGGAAACCGGCTTTGATGCGGTATTTGAAAATCCGCAATTTGCCGGGGCCGACACCTCTTACTGGATACGCCAGACCTTCCCTTATGCCGGTGGGAGCCGTGTCATTGGCCTCAATGGCCGCAATGGCATATTGAACTCTTTGCGCTCTTCCAAAGAACAGGGTCAGTCCAATTTCACCAATCCCGGCACCATATTGCTGGGCGCCGGCGCTGATTTCGATGTCACCCCGCCCTTGCGGATTTCGGTCAATGCCAATCATCTCTGGTTTGATAAAACAGAAGTGCTGGAAGAATTACGCATTCAGGGCGATATCGACAAGGAAATTGGCTGGGATGTCTCCGCCGCCGCCACCTATCGCCCCGGCTTTATCCAGAATTTCGTCTTTCGGCTTTCCGGCGCGGCCCTGCTGCCGGGCGAAGGCTTTAAAGACATTTACGACAATGA
>JALSJA010000284.1 GCA_026989615.1 Parvularculaceae bacterium
TTTTCGGATAAGAAGTGCTCAAAAACAAAAACTTAGAGCCCGGTTTTGATTGGTATCAAAACCGAGAAGGCTCTATCGTGAAATTCGTCAACTTTACGCTGACAAGGGAGGTCGGTCATGGCGCAATCAGCACCCGAAGATAATCTCCCACCCCAAAATATTCCCAATATTGATCAGGACAATAATCCGGTGGTCGAGCATGACCCGGACGCCTTTACGCTGACGGGTGAATTTATCCGCCATGTGGATGAGGCGATTGACAATCAGGATCGCGAGCAGGTCGAGAAGCTGTGTGAGGATTTGCACCCGGCGGATATGGCCGATTTGCTGGAGCAGCTTGATGGGGATGCCCGTCAGAAACTGGTTCAGCTCCTGGGGCGCGACCTTGAAGCCGACACTCTGGCGGAACTGGATGAAGATGTTCGCGATGATGTTATCGAGGCGATGCCGGCGGAACAACTGGCTGAAGCGGTTTCGGAACTGGAAACCGATGATGCGGCCTTTGTTATCGGCGATATGGAAGAGCAGGAGCGCGATCAGGTGCTGGCAGAAATGCCCCATGAGGATCGTATTGCGCTTGAGGCTGCCCTTGATTTTGACGAGGATTCTGCCGGTCGGGTCATGCAGCGCGAGTTTTTCGCGAGCCCGCCCTATTGGACCGTTGGCCAGATTATTGACCGCCTGCGTTCCGGCGAGGATTTGCCGGACATCTTCTATGAAGTGTTTGTGGTTGATCCCAATTTTGAAGTGATCGGGTCGGTGCCTTTATCGGTTTTTCTAAAAGCGCCCCGTGAGACCAAAATTGCTGATCTGATGGGCACAGATAAATTGCGCCGTATTCCGGTCACTATGGATCAGGAAGAGGTCGCTTATCAGTTTGAGAAATATAATCTCATTTCCGCGCCGGTGGTTGATGAATCAAACCGCCTTGTGGGGATGATTACCGTGGATGATGTGGTCGAGATTATCCATGAGGAAACCCATGAGGACATGCTGGCGCTGGCGGGGGTTGATACCAATGAAGACGGCCTGTCCAGCGATGTGTTGCGGGCAACGCGCTCGCGCTTTACCTGGCTTGGGGTCAATCTGTTTACGGCCATTCTCGCTTCGGCGGTTATTGCCATGTTCAATGGCACGCTCGAACAGGTGGTGGCAATCGCGATCTTGATGCCGATTGTCGCCAGCATGGGCGGCAATGCCGGAACCCAGACCCTGACCATAGCCGTGCGTAATCTCGCCACCAAAGATTTGACTGGCTCCAATGCCTGGCGGGTCGTCTGGCGCGAACTGACAATTTCCTTTCTCAACGGGATTGCCTTTGCGGTAATAATGGGGGCGCTGGCAGCTTTGTGGTATTGGTCGAGCCTTGGGGATCATAATCAGGGGGCGGCGGTCACGCTGGGTCTGGTGATGGGCGCGGCGATGATCATCAATATGTTCTGTGCCGGACTGGCGGGTATTGCTGTGCCTTTGGCGCTCAATCGTGCCGGGGCTGATCCGGCGGTTTCCTCCACCGTATTTGTGACAACGGTGACCGATGTGGTCGGGTTCTTTTCATTTCTCGGCCTTGCAACTTTATTCTTTATATAAAAAAACGCGGCAGCCGAGGCCACCGCGCTTTTCGTGCAAGTTAAATAGACTTACCAGCAATTATGGTGGTCGCATTGCTGTGGGCGATAATCTGATCCGCCGCGCACAGTTGGCATGGGCCCGGGATAGGGGCTGGTAATCCATGGCAGGGTGTAATCCGCATAAGGGGTCACCCATGTTGGCGGCGTGTTGGAGGCGACCTGAATAGGGGCTTCCGGTACATCGCTTTCCAATGGTGGCAGCGGTGGAATATAGGGTGGCAATTCGGTTGTGTGAATGACCGTTGGCGGCGTGTCTGTCGGTGGTGTTTCTTCGCGCCATTCGGTGATGCAAGGATCGCCTTCCGGGTAAAGGCCTGGGTCATAACCCGGACGCATGCCGGTTTGCGGGTCCACATAGCAAGGGTCGGTGATTTCCTGCTCGGCGAATTTTTCCGTTACCAGACAGGGATCGCCTTCGGCGTAAGGGTCCTGGGCTGTGCCGGGACCGGTATAGATAGTGCCATCCTCACGCAGGCAAGGATTCATCGGCCTGTCTTCAGTGTAGAAGTTCCCGCTATCAGGCTTGTCAATCAGCCCTGCGGTTGGGCTGGAGCCGTCAATGGTTCTGGTTTCGGTGAAATATTTTCCACTATCGGGCTTGTCCACAAGACCGGCAGTTGGCGAAGCGGTATCAAGGCGGCGCTCTTCGGTGAAATAGCGATTGCTGTCCGGCTTGTCGATTTTGCTGTTCGTTTGTGTTTCATCGCCGCCATAGCTGGCTGCAAGAACGGCTGTTTGCGGATCTGCGCTATAGGTCTCGCCGGAAGACACGCCCGACGCAAAGGAGTCTGGGCTTGCGGAGTCTGGGCTTGCGGGGTTTGGGCTTGCAGTATCAGCGCCCTCTAATGGCCCTTCACTGGCGGTTTGTGGATAGGGGGCTTCCGGCGTGCCAAGATCAATGGCGCCGAGGCGATCGGAACTACAGGCCTCGCGGATGGCGGCAATTTCCGCAGAACAGCTTTGCTCCATGTCTGCTTTGACTTCGGCCATGGCGCGCTGTTTGAACGCTTCGACCTCGGCAGCGCTCATGGGCGCTGCTTCTTTTTGGCTTTGGAAAGTACTGACCCCCCAAATAATCGCACCGCCTAAAATCAAGGCTGCAATAACATTCGTAATACCATTCATGACAATTACCCATACCCTTTGCCGCAAAACGAACCCCGATAATTTCCGGCGGTTACTGGAAAATGGCTATTGGCAACCAGCCCAAATTTGACCCTCAATACTGGATCAAATCCGATTGCCAGCCCAAAATCCCGGCCGGAACACCGATTGACCCTCAAATGCGGCAGAGGCCCAATCGATCAGCAATGGCTATATGGGTCCCAAAAAGGGCCATTAAGGCCATTGCTTAACGAATTATTATCCAAAAGCCGCGCCAAGTCATCATTTATTTGCCAGGAATTCTTCTATCCTACTGATTTTTATTGCATTTTAACCATATGGCACAGCCGGAAAGAGAATTTGAACCGGCCATATAGCCAGAAAATCGCTGTTTTTACGGCTTTTTATAGCTGTGGCAGGAATGCGCCAATTTTGGCCGATGTCAGATTTTGGGAAAAAAACGCCCTTCGATGGTTAGGAATCGTTAAAAAATGGGTTATGGTAATTCCGGGACCGGGGGGCTTGGTCCCTGTGACAGGATTTGTGACAGGTTTTTGTGACAGGATTTTGTGGCTGGGATTTGTGATAGGGCTTTGGGGTTAAAGCCGGCCTGCTGCGTCTGAGATTCGGATGTTGAAATTCGGATGTCATGACCGGAATATGGCGGGCCGATTTAGTATGGTGGAAAGTGGGTGAGGATTTGGACATGAAAACGGGGGATACCGGTCTCAATCTGATCAAGGCTTATGAAGGCCTGCGCATGACGGCGCATTATACGCCGTCTGAGGAATGGTCTATCGGTTATGGTCACAGTGCGACCGCACGCCATGGGATGAGCGTTACCGAAGGCGATGCCATGCGGCTGCTGCAGGAGGACGTCAAACCGATTGAGAAAATCATCAGCGAAAATGTCCGTGCACCGCTTAATCAAAATGAGCATGATGCGCTGGTATCGCTGATTTTCAATATTGGCGAAGAAAACTTCAAACGCTCTACGGTCTTGCGCAAGCTGAATGCTGGCGACAAGCTGGGGGCTGCGGAAGCCATAGAAAAATGGAATAAGGCAAAAATAGATGGCGAATTGGTGACCTTGGATGGTCTGGTGCGCCGACGCGCTGCCGAAAAATCGCTATTTTTGATGCCAACGGATTCATCTGTTGTTGTGCCAACCAGCGATGTGACGCCGGCACCGGAATGTGATGGCAATATTGTCAGTGAAGCAGAATTGAAAGCGACTCCGGTCGTTGAGTTTGAAAATGTGCGTGACAATGCCTTGACCGAATTGTCACAGGAAGAAATGGGCCGTCGGGCGCGGGCGCTGTTTGCGGCAACCCAATCCCTGACCGGCGATCCCAGCAAGATGATTGTCTCCAAAGCTGAGGAGCGCGAAGATATTGGCGTCACTGTGGGCGCAGCTTTGGCGGGTATTCTGGCCTTGGCGCTGACACTTATGGGGGCCGCTTTGATGTTTGGTCTGCAATGGCCCAATATCGCCAATGCTATTGGGCTTGGCCCGGAGCGTCTCGCATTTCTGGTCGATACATTGCCAATCTGGATGGCGGCTATTGGCGCAGCCATTAGCTATTTCCTGCTTTATGTTTTGGTCAAACGGGCAGCGCGCCATGATTTGAAACGCGTCAGAGCGCGGGAAATTGCACGGGTAAAGGCCGGGCTTTGACCGTTCATCTCATCAAATTATGTGTCGGCGCCGAGAGCGTCGAGGATGTGGTTGATTGGCGCAGCCGCACGTTACAGGAGCGGCGCAAGGCCGGTCTATCGGACCATATGACCCATGTGACCCGCATGTGGCCCCGGCGCGCGGCTGAATTGCTGGACGGGGGATCAATCTATTGGGTGGTCAAGGGCCTTATTCGCCTGCGCCAGCCATTGGCGGGGTTTGAAGAGCATTTCAACGAGGAGGGTATTCGCTATTGTCGGCTGCTGATGGAGCCGACATTGATGCTGACCAAGCCAACCCCCAAACGCCCTTTTCAGGGCTGGCGCTATTTACCCATTGCGGACGCCCCGCCGGATCTGCCGGGTGGGCTGGATGGGCTGCAAGACGGCAATCCGGCGCCACAGGCTTTAATCGGGGAACTGGCTGCATTAGGGCTTTTGTAACGGGATCTTTTTCTCTTAAAATAAGTGGCATAATTCGGGGATTAGAAAAGGAAATCTGACCATGGCAAAATTACTCTATCTGTTCGGAGCGGCGGGTGCTGCGATTGCCACCGGCGGCATTGCCTGGTTTGCCGACCGGACCGGTGATGAGGAGCCGGCTATTATTCGTGAATGGGAAGGGGAAACCCAGCCGGCAGACCTGATCAAATTCTGTATTCCGGCTTTGGGGGATGAGGCCCGCAAATGCGTCACCAGAAAAGCACTGCTTGAGGGGGCAGAACAAAAAATGCTTGAGCGGGGCGCCGCCGGCAATAATCGGGAAATGTCGGTCTCCATGGGGCACCCGACAGATTTTGAAAAGCCCACGGAAAGGGTCAAAACCTGTCATCATTTTGCCCGATTGAAGCGCGAGGGCTGGGGCGGTGTGTCCTCGGTGGATATGGTCGATGAAGCGCATTTTGACGTAAAATGCGGTATTGTCGAACTGGCCCGGCGGGCTGAATTGCCGGACGATACGGCTTTTGCAACCGGGCAATTGACCCGTGAGCATCTCGAGGCGCTGGATCCGGCAGACTGGCCAAATATTGGTGGCGATGATCATGGCAGTACTGCTTTGGTGACCAAGCAGGGCGAGGGGCTGTGGCTGTCTGAATATGGGGCGATGTTCGCGGTTCTGTCTGAAATTGCCCATGCGGATTTCAACAAGGATGGCCATGGGGATGTGCTGGTATATCTGCTGGCTTCACCGATGGATGGCACGGCACAGATTTCCTATTATGCGCTGGTCGAATCCTATGATGACAAAACCAGTATGACGCGATTGCAGCCGTTCAAACCCTAAAATCAATTTTTGATTTTCCAATTATCAATCAGGCGGGTCCTGCCGAGCAGGACAGCGCCGAACAGGCGGGCCTGTCCGGTTTTTACTGGATCGAGCGGATCTTCTATCGGAGCGAGGTTTTCTTCCGAGCGCAATTCCAGATAATCGATTTTGTCAAAGCCCGCTTCGATCAATTGCCTGTGGCCGGTTTCAAGGGTCGCCGCGATCATGTC
The DNA here is from genome assembly GCA_026989615.1 of Parvularculaceae bacterium. GTDB lineage: Bacteria > Pseudomonadota > Alphaproteobacteria > Caulobacterales > Parvularculaceae > S012-90. Next base: position 5,910 of record JALSJA010000284.1, read on the forward strand.
TCCATGGCGCAGTCTTTTCGCCATTTCACGCAAAATATGGTTGAACTGCGGTGCAATTTTGCGCTGGTGCCGGCTGAGATAGGCATTGCGTGATGACATTGCGAGGCCATCGGGTTCGCGAATGATCGGTCCGCCAATTATCGCGACGCCCATATCCAGATCTTTGACCATGCGCCGAATGACCAATAATTGCTGGTAATCCTTTTCGCCAAAAACAGCTATGTCCGGGCGTATCTGATTGAGCAGTTTGGCAACTACGGTTGCTACTCCGCCAAAAAAATGTGGCCGTGAAGTGCCGCACAGGCCTTCGGAGACCATGCCGACATGGATGCTGGTGGAGAAATTATCGCCATACATGGTGCTGACATCAGGGGCATAAATGCCGTGACAGGTAAGCCTGCCCAGTTTTTCCTTATCGCTTTCCAGGGAGCGGGGATAAGTGCCAAGGTCTTCGCCTTCGGCAAATTGTTTCGGGTTGACGAAGATGGATACCAAGACGCGATCGGCCTTCTTGCTGGCCAGGCGTACCAAAGACAAATGGCCCTCATGCAAGGCGCCCATGGTTGGCACAAAGGCAAGCCGCAAGCCCTGACTTTGCCATTTTACGCATTGTGCCTGCATGGATTGCAGATCATCAAAGATGGGCAGGGCCTCGCCTTTTGGCACAGAATCATTCGATAAACGGGACATAAGGGCAAATCGTGAAAAGTTGATGGCCCGCAAATCAGGCCAATAATGCTGGTTAGGTGACGCTGCTTAGCTGATGGCGCAGAAACAGGAAAAACGCAAGGATGAGCCTTAAACGAACAGCATTGCGGGTCTTGCTATTGGCCGGTCTGGCAAATATCGGCCTTTCGGCCTGTTCTACCTTTCGGGGCGATAAAATGGCCGAAGCCCCGCAAGAGCAGATGGTGGAAGCAGATTCTGGGCAAATGGATTTGCCCAAAGGGGAAATCCCGCAAGCGCCGGTTCTGGCATCCCCGCAATCCTCTGGGCAATCTTCCAGCCAATGGCAAAGCGCGACCGAAATTGCTGATCTGCTGGGCTCGGATTTGCAAATGCTGGAACCAACATCCCCCAATGGCGGGTTTTATTCTGGCAGCACTATTTCAATTCTGAATGGCGAGACGAAGCCGGTTGCGCCGCCTGTGTCGACACCGGTCGTAACTTATGGGCAGGATGATGGTGGCGATTATGTAACCGCTGATGGCCAGCCCTATCCGGCGCTTGATGATGCAGGGCTCCCGGTGGCCAGCGCGTCCAGCACAGCGCCGGTAAGCCTGTCATCAATATCAGCAAGCCCGGCCTCTTATAGCGGCTATGCCCTGCATCTGGCCTCTTATAAATTGGAGAAAAACGCTCGCGCCGGATGGCAGCAATTGGAACGGGAGAATAGTGATATTCTGGCCGGGTTACATCCGGTCGTTTCGGAGCTTGATATTGCCGGCAAGGGACATTTTCTGCGCCTGAAAGCAGCGCAACTGGCAACAAGACAGGAAGCGGAAAATCTTTGTGGGCAGTTAAAATCCCGCGGGGTTTATTGCGCGGTTATGTCCGCTGACGGCTATTCCTTATTTTAGAGCCTATCCGGTTTTGATTGAATCAAAACCGGGCTCCAAGTTTTTATTTTTGAGCACTTCTTATCCGAAAACCGGCCTCATCCTGAGCTTGTCGAAGGACCCACTTTTCGGGAAGTGCTCTGGAGGTCGGGCGTTAACGGGCTTTCACTCTAATTATCCGCGGGGGTTCGGCTCTGCCCGGAGGCGGGGCGAGATAAAAAATCCGCCGGGCCAGCAGGCGGGGTTGGGTCCCGCCTTCATCATAAAGCAGCAATTCAATTTCTCCGCCGGGCAGGGCCGTGGTGCCCAAAGGCAGGGAAACAATGCGTTGTTCGATTTCCGGATAGAGGGCAATATTATGGGCGATGGCGATTTCTTCCGGTGCAATAAAATCCTTGGACAGGACGGCGCTAAATCCGGTGATAATGCTGGCCTTGCCATGGCGTTGCAGGGCAAGCTTTAGGATCAAGCCGCCATCCTGATGGCGCTCCAGCCATACCCGGTCTATGGCGGCAGTGGAGGCTGGCAGTTCTGGTTTGAGCATAACCGGCACGCTGACGGCAACCGCCATATCCAGCGGCAGGCCGCCAATCTTTTGTCGCAGGCCTTTATCTGGCGCACTGACAACCAGCAAATGCGAACGCAATTCATGGTCAAACCGGGCGAGCCGTTCTGGGTCGCGTAAGCGAATTGTAACTTGCTGTTTTTCTCCGGAAGCCAATGTAAAACTGGCTGGAGAAAGCGCCAATAAGGGTGCTGCGCTGATATATGCGCGCTCTTCGGCGCTGGCCGGGCGATAGCCGCCATTTTCCAAAGCGATAAGATCGCGCCATTCGAGGTGAACCTTTACCGGATGGGTGGCAGGATTGGTAATGTGGAAAATTGCTTCGGGAGATTGCCCGTCAAGGCTTGCTCGCAAGGGGGAAATCGTGGTCTGGGCATGAGCAGCACCCAAAAGGCCAAAGAGCAGCAAATACAGGAAAATTAGAGGTTTTCCAATTTTCTCGAGAATCAGCCTAGAAAAACAGGGATTCACGATAAAGGGCTGTCTTGCGAGGTAATTTGGGGGGCGATTTTGTTGCGTTTTACAACCCATGAAATATGGGAGAAGTGCCGATATGACACAGAACCCGTTTGCCAACAGACCGTCCGCACCGTCGCAGACGCGTGACAAGACCGCCGAACCGGAGGTGCTTTCCGGGGCTCGCTCTCGCGAAGTTAGTGGTGGTACAAAGGTTATTGTCATTGGCAATGAAAAAGGTGGCTCCGGTAAAACGACCGCCGCAATGCATTTGATTGTGGCGCTTATGAAATCAGGGTTCAAAACTGGTGCCATGGACCTCGATTTGCGGCAAAAAAGCCTGACCCGCTATCTGTTCAACCGCCAGAAATGGGCTGAAAAACAGGGATCCGGGGTCAAGAATTTACCATTTCCCGTTTTCATTCCTGTCGAGGCCTCCGAAGATGACAGCCGCGCCCGGTCCAAGGCCATAGAAACCGAGCGCTTTGCCGAGACGATGGGGCGGTTTGCGGATTGCGATTATCTGATTATTGATTGCCCGGGCGCCAATACCCATTTGTCGCGTCTTGCCCATGCCCATGCGGATATCATCGTCACGCCGATGAATGACAGTTTTGTCGATTTTGATTTATTGGCAAAGATTGATCCTGTAAGTGGCGATATTTTGGGGCCCAGCCTTTATGCAGAAATGGTTTGGGAAGCGCGCCAGAAGCGGGCCATGTCCGGGGTGATGGGGGGTATAGATTGGGTCGTCTTGCGCAATCGCATTGGCGCGACCAATGCCAAAAACAAAAAGCGCGTTGGTGACAAGCTGAAAGATCTGTCGGACCGCATCGGTTTTCGTCTGGCCCATGGCTTTGGCGAGCGGGTGATTTACCGTGAATTATTTCCTATGGGCCTGACCTTGCTGGATCTTGGACAGGGCGGGGTTCCAAGAAAACTGTCCTCCATGACCCATATCACCGCCCGACAGGAAATTCGCGCCTTTTTGCTGAGTCTGAAGCTTGCAAAGCCAGCAAAAAAAGCCGATCGGCAAATAGAAGCGGCTTAACCGGATGATCCTATCCTGTGGACGGCCTTTGCTTTACAAATTCGCAGCAAAAGGCCAGTGTGACGCTCCTTGTCTGCCATTGAATGAGCG
>JALSJA010000285.1 GCA_026989615.1 Parvularculaceae bacterium
TGAAAGCAAAATACCGCGCCCCAAAGCGGGCAAGCGCGAATTGGACAAGTCCGACTATTCCGGCTATTCCGATTAGAGCACTTCATATCCGAAAATCTGCCTCACCCTGAGGAGCTGCGAAGGAGAGACTCGAAGGGCCCACTTTTCGCAGAAGTGCTCTAGATGTTTAGGCCCGCATCAGTGATGGCAGATCACCTATATCATTACCCGCAAGGCGCATAAAAAATTTGCGCAAGGCCGGACTTTTATTGACCAGTCCCAACCCGGTAGAGCGGATAAGGCGCAAGGGTGCCAAATCATTTGAAAATAACCGGCATAAGCCATCCATGCCAAAAGCCAGTGCGGCGGTATCAAAATTGCGCCAGCTTTGATAGCGCTCCAACACTGCGCCATGGCCTATATCAAGGCCGGTTAAAGCCGCGTCTGACAGGACATCGCGCAAGGCGGCAATGTCTTTTATGCCAAGATTAAAGCCCTGTCCGGCAATCGGGTGCACCCCATGGGCCGCATCGCCAATCAAGGCGAGGCGGTCACTGTAAAATTTCTCTGCAATATGAAAACTAAGAGGGTAGGACCAGATCGGACCTTCGAAAGACAGTTTTCCCAGATAATCACCAAAACGATCCTGCAGAAATTCCATCAGTGCCGGTTTGGGCAGGGTCATGAGCGCTTTTGCCTGCGGTGTTCTTTCTGTCCAGACGAGATTGGCGCGTTGGCGGGGCAGGGGTAAAACCGCAAAAGGCCCGCCGGGAAGGAAATATTCCTGTGCAATATTCTGGTGGTCTTTTTCGCATTTTACTGTGCAGACAATGCCGGACTGGTCATAGGACCATTTGGTTGTTCTGAGCCCCGCATGATCCCGCAAAGGGCTGGGGCGGCCATCTGCAGCTATAACCAGACTTGCGGCAATGCTTTGCCCGTCTTCAAAGCACACGAGATTGCGCGCCCCGTCAATTTTTGTATCCTGCCAATTACTGGGCGCCTTGACCTGTATCAGCGCATGGGTTTCAACCGCTTCAAGAAATACTGCCCGCATATGGCGGTTCTCGACAATCCACCCCATGGCCTGGGGGTCATTATCGTCGTTTAAAAGGCGGCTATCAAAATGCAAAAAGCCGGGGGCCACCCCCCCCTGGCGAAACCGGTCTTTTGGCCGTCCATCAGTAACAATAATATCATGAATAGGTCCGGCCTCAGGCTCCAGCGCTTCCCATAATCCAAGCCGGTCGAGCAGGCGCTGCCCGGCATAGGCAAGGGCGGTGGTGCGGCCATCAAAACTTGCTTCTCTTTGTACTTTCAAAGGAAATTTTTCAGCCAAGACGCAGGAAAAGCCCGCATCGGCAAGGGCAAGGGCGGCAAGGCTTCCGGCAGGGCCGCCGCCAATAATCAATATATCGGTTGTGCGCGTTTTCATGTCCCGGAATGTAAGCGCTCTCAAGGCAAAGGTCGAGGGGGAGGTGAGGGGCATTTGCCAAGCCCAAAAACAGGCCTAAAACGCTGCCATGGATATAAATCCCAAGAAATTATCGCTGGTGCTGGGCGCTGCCGTGATTGCCGGCCTTCTATCGGCTTTGATGCCTGTGATGGGGCAAGAGCCGGGGCCCGCTTCGGATGCAAGCCTTTATACCCTTAACAGCCTTTTTCTGGGTCTGCTATCGGTGCTGGCAATGTTGGTCATTGTCGGCATTGCCATGCGGGATGCGGGGGTCAGCCGTTCCGGCCCTGCGGCCTATCGGGTGTTGACCTTTATTGGTGCGGCGGCCTTGGCAATTCTGGCGACATGGATCAGCGGCTATGGCATTGAGCACGGGGTTGAAAATGGGGGACTTTTGGCGCCTGTGGCGCAATGGTTCTTCTGGCAGCCAGCTTCGGAGGCCGGCAATTTTGGTGATTTGCCACAGATGGGTGAGGGTGTGGCGCCCGGCTTTGACTTTCTGTTTTCGTCGCTGGTTGCGGTGGTGCCGGTGATGATTGCACTGGCGGCGGTTTCGGGCCGCATTCGCCAAACCTCTTTGATGATTGTGGTTGCGGTAATGGCGGGAATTTATTTCCCGCTGGTGCGGGGCTGGGTCTGGGGGGATGGCTATCTGGCGGCGCTGGGCTTTGTAGACATTGCCGGGGCAGCGAGCCTGCATGTGGTTGGCGGGGTTACGGCATTGACCGGTACTTTAATGCTGGGCCTCAAACCACCACAAGATCAAAGCCTGCCACCGTCTGCGGCTGGGGCGGCGCTTGGGTCTTTACTGTTGTGGATTGGCTTGCTGGCAGTCTTTATGGGACTGGTTGGCGGGATTGGATCGGTGGCTGCAATCGACAATCTGGGGCTTGCCCTTGTTCATGGGCAATTATCAGCAGCGGCAGCCGTTTTGGCCGCATTGATCCTGTCCTCAATCATGTTGGGACGGGCGGATGAATTATTGGTCATCAATGCGGCGATTGGTGGTCTGGTGGCCATTTCTGCCGATCCGGTATCCGCCGGGTTGTTTTTTACGCTTTTTATCGGCGCAATCGCTGGATGTCTTGTGACTTTGGGCATGTTGGGTTTGCAGGATGCCGGGGCACAAGACGCATCCGGTGTTATTTCGGCGCATTTTTTATGTGGCATTTGGGGCGTTCTTATTGCGGCACTTTACAGTGAGAGCGCCTCATTGGCGGGGCAGATTGGTGGCCTTGGGATGATTGTCGCGGTCAGCGCCCTTGCATCTTCCCTAATCTGGCTATTTGTTCAGGTGACATTTGGTTTTGCTTTGCCCACGACCCCGCGCCGCCCTTTGCGCTGGCCAGCAAAACCCCGCAAATCCGGCGATAAAGGTTAATCCGCGTTAACCCTTTTTTTTCTGGACCATGGCAAAGTTAAACCCGTCAATCGGGGGTTTGCCCAAGCTCCTATCTGTATTCACTATCAGTTTTATTGTTCGTGCCATGACCAAATCCTATTCCGCCTATGACGAGAGCGAAGACGAATTGCCAGCCCTTTTGCGCGCGCGCAGGGCGGTAAAAATATTGCTGGTGCGCGCTGGCGCTATGGCTTTGGTATTGCTGGCCTTGATGGTTTTGGTGGCGGTTTCGAGCTTTTCCATTAGTGATCCAAGTCTCAATACGGCAACCATTCATCCGGTGGAAAATCTGGCGGGGCCCTCCGGGGCGGTGATTGCCGATATTTTATTGCAACTATTTGGCGGCGCAGCCTTGCTGGTGCCGATTCCTTTGGTGCTGTGGGGTTATACGGCCCTGCGCCACGGGGTTCCGGAAGCCACACCGCTTACCGCATGGATGCGTTTTGCATCCTGGATAGGCGGCGTTCTGGCAATGGCGGCTTTTGCCGCCTGTCTACCGGTTGCGGCAAGCTGGCCATTTGTTTCAGGCATGGGCGGTGTTACCGGTGATGTTATTGCGGCAATTATTCGCGGACCTCTGGAATGGATTGGTCTACCCTTGATTGCGGCTGGATTTATTGCGGGCACTATCTGGTTAACCTTCGCTACAATTCTCATCAGCTATGCCTGCGGCGTGCGCGGGGAATATATCGAGGCGGGTATCGATGCGGTTTTTGTTCTCTATGATGAAGCAGTTTACCGGACCGAACAATTGATCGAGGCATTAACGCCAGCGCCAAAAGAGGAAAGTCTCGAGGCGTTGCCAGAAGATGGACTGCCGATCGCAGATGGAGAGGCTTACGAAGAAGACGAAGAGGAATATGAAGACGAATATGATGCGGAAGAAGAATATGACGAGGAGGACGAATATGAAGATGAGGACGAATATGAAGATGAGGAGGATGAAGAAGATTATGACGAAGAAGAGTATGAGGATGATGACGAATTAGACGACGAAGACTATGATGAAGAGGAGGATGAGGATGTCTTGGTCGCAGATCCGTCGGAGCGTATTGGCGGCAAACGCAATATTATTCGCAAGGCAAAGCGCAAGATAAAAGCGCGCAAGCCGCGTCAGCCGGAATTTCCTGTTTTCTCGGCGGAAAATTACAAAGCGCCATCTATAAATTTATTGGCCAAGCCGAAAGAGGCCCGTGTCCATATTTCCAATGCGACACTTGAGGCCAATGCCAGAATGCTGGAAAGTGTATTGTCGGATTTTGGCGTGCGCGGGGAGATTATCAATGTGCGCCCCGGTCCGGTGGTTACGCTTTATGAATTGGAACCGGCTGCCGGTGTCAAATCATCGCGGGTCATTAATTTGGCCGATGATATTGCCCGCTCCATGAGCGCTATTGCCTGTCGTGTGGCGGTGGTGCCCGGTCGCAATGCTATCGGTATTGAACTGCCCAATGAAAATCGTGAAATGGTCTATTTGCGGGAAATGTTTCAGGCCCCGGAATTTGAAGGGGCGAGTAGTGCGCTGACCTTGTCGCTCGGCAAGAATATTGGCGGCGAGCCGGAATATGCCGATCTTGCAAAAATGCCGCATCTATTGATCGCCGGGACCACCGGCTCCGGTAAGTCGGTCGGTATCAACACGATGATATTGTCCCTGCTTTATCGCCTGCCACCGGATCAGTGCAAGCTGATCATGGTTGATCCGAAAATGCTGGAGCTTTCGGTTTATGAAGGTATTCCGCATCTTCTTGCGCCGGTGGTGACCGACCCCAAGCGCGCTGTTGTTGCTTTGAAATGGACCGTCAAAGAGATGGAAGAGCGCTATCGGCGGATGTCGAAAGTCGGGGTGCGCAATATTACCGGCTTTAATGAGCGGGTGCAGGAGGCGGCTGAAAAAGGAAAGAAATTATCGCGCACTGTGCATAATGGTTATGACCCCGATAGCGGCGAGCCGGTTTATGAAACCGAAGAATTAAATTATGAGCGCATGCCGTTCATTGTGGTGGTCATTGATGAAGTGGCCGATTTGATGATGGTGGCCGGTAAAGAGATCGAGGCCATGGTCCAGCGTCTTGCGCAAATGGCGCGGGCGGCGGGTATTCATCTCATCATGGCAACCCAGCGTCCATCGGTGGATGTCATTACCGGCACTATCAAGGCCAATTTCCCGACCCGGATAAGCTTTCAGGTGACCTCGAAAATTGACAGCCGGACCATTCTTGGCGAGCCGGGCGCAGAGCAATTGCTCGGTCAGGGGGATATGTTGTTTATGGGCGGCGGCGGCCGTCTGACCCGTGTTCATGGGGCGTTTGTGTCCGATGCCGAAGTTGAGAAAATTGTTCATCACCTGAAAAAACAAGGCAAGCCGGAATATGTTCAGGCGGTGACGGAAGATGACGAAAGTGCTGCCGCTCTCGGTCTTGACCTTGGGGGCAATACATCTTCCGGCGATGCGCTTTATGATCAGGCGTTGGCTGTTGTCTTGCGCGATCGCAAGGTCTCGACCTCCTATATTCAGCGGCGACTATCCATAGGCTATAATCGCGCCGCGACCCTGATTGAGAAAATGGAAGAAGAAGGCGTGATTTCCCCGGCCAATCATGCGGGCAAGCGGGAAATCCTGATTGGGGAAAGCGCAGCGTAAATCTGCAAAGTGCAGAGCCCTGCCGGGGTCTTGCGAGGGTCCCGACCCTAACCAAATTGTGAGTAACTGCCTTATTTTCGCCCTGCTATGTCCTTTCAAAGGCAGGCTTGAATGGCTAATGTGGCAATCAAAGCCACAAGGTGGCTTTTTCAGATTGTAAAGGGATGATTATGACCGGTTTGGATATGCTTCTTGGTAGCATGATTAGCGCTTTGGCGCTGGCTATGGCCAACACTGCGCCAGAAGCCTCAAGGCTTGAAAATATCGCGGTTGAAAATAATGTCATGGAGATCCCGGCAGAAGATATTGCGCCATCAACGCCGATTTTGGTGGCTGATCTACAGGAAGGTGCAGGGCCAATATCAGGCGAGGACGCCCTGCCAGCCTCCGAAGCGCCGACGCCCTTGTTCTCGGATGATAGTTTTGAAGATGATGCGAGCTTTGAAATGGCCCCCGGTATTGAAGGTTTTTCGAGCATGCCGGATCGCGGACCCAAGGTTTTTACCGAGCTTAGTGATGCGCAAGTGTTTGAAAAAGTCGTCACCTATATTGAAGCTATTGATACATACAAGGCCCGCTTCATCCAGACCGCGCCAAGCGGTTCGGTCAGCGCGGGTACCATGAAAATGGATCGCCCGGGCAAATTGCGGGTTGAGTATGATGCCCCCAACCCCCAGCTGATCATTGCCAATCAGGGCAAGCTTTATATCCATGACGCCGATCTGGAAACCACAGACAGCTATCCCATTCGCCGCACACCCTTGCGTTTCTTGTTGAGCAAGAATGTCAAAGCCGATGATTTGCAAGTTATCGCTATTACCCGCACGGATAGTTCTGTCGGGGTCAGTCTTGCCTCGTCGGATGAAGAAACCGAAGGTGAGTTGATGTTGGTATTTGAAGCGCCAGAGCTTTTATTGCGCCGCTGGGTGGTGATTGATCCGGCGGGCGATGAGACGATTTTCGACCTTGATGAAATTGTCATTGGCGAGAAAATTGCCAATAAGGAATTTCGCATCCCTGATGCTGGCGGGAGCTTTATTCGCGATCGCTAGAGCACTTCTGCGAAAAGTGGGTCCTTCGACAAGCTCAGGATGGGGCCGGTTTTCGGGATAAAGTGATGTTATTTTGTCGCAGTCCAATATTATCTTTTATGTAACTTGATTTTTTCTTGCATGATGCATTAGAGTAACAAGTGCGCTAAGGAGGCAAGTTTCTTCGAGGACCCGCGCCGCCCCCCGCTAGCTGGTCCTTTTCACGCCTCGCGCCGCCGGACTTCCCCTCCCGGCAGAGCGCTTGAAGACGCGCAGAATTGCGCCCGGCCCCCTATACCTTCATGGGCCGGGCGTTTTTTTATGTTTTTTCGGGCCAGAGCCTTTTCGGTTTTGATTCCATCAAAACAAAAATAGGCTCTATATTCGTGCCTTGCCTAATGGTCTGCAATTCCAATTATTTTGTTTTGTCGCACTTCTTGTCCGAAAACCGGTTCCCACTTTTCGGGAAGTGCTCTAGATGGGAGCCATGAAAGAAGAGATCGATTTTTTGGCGCTTGAGCGCGAATTGCCAAGCCTTGCCGGGCTAAAGCGCTTTGCGGAAGGTTTGCAGAATGTGGCGTGGTTTTCCCATATGGGCGAGGCACTGGATGATGAAACCCGCGCGCAAGCGCTGTCCTATCTCGATCATCTCGGCTTTCCCGATGCCAATATTGCCCAGCTTGTGGATTGGGAAGACGCCGGTCTGGCGGCGGAAACTCTGGATTGGGCAACACAAGCCTGGGAGGCAGAAGAACTGGCGCGGGCGGACCTGACCCGGCGCGCCCTTGATTATATGTCGGACGAAGCCCTGCAATTGGGCATGACCATGATTGCCGAGCAGGCGGGGGAGGTCATAAAAGAGGCCATGGAAGAGGCCGCGTCGCTTTGGGATATTGTTCATGAGGATTTGCAAAACCTGGCTGTGGGCAGCGCCGTTCAGGCCACGCATCATGCGGGATTAGCGCTTATTATCGCTGCCAATGAGCCGGATTTTGACATGAATGCCCATATGTTTGGCAGTAAATATGCGCTTTATGAATCCGGGCGTTGGCCGGTTAGCGTTACGGGAACGAGTTTTAACCTGTTTTAAAAAAAGTCCTGAACCGCAATAAAGACAAGATAAATTCCGAGTGCGGTTAAAATCCATTTCAGGATTTTGCGGAATTTCTTTTCATCAAACCGTTTTAAAGCGCTGGTGCCCAGCAATGTGCCGGCAAAACCGGCAATGATAGAAGTGATAATCAATGGGGCCCATGGGGCATAGGCAAAGCCGGCCAAAGCAAATAAAGCAATTTTGATACCATGTTGCGAAACCATACAGGCGCCGGCCGTGCCAATCATCTGCATACGGTTCATATTTTTGCGCTGGGATAATATGGATGTAATAAACGGCCCGGTGGCTCCTACAAACATGGTTAGGAAACTTGAAAAACCACCAATGGCGACCAGTCTTTTATAGTCAAAATGCACCCGCCCCAAGCCGCGCCCCCATTGCGAATAGAGCACAAAGCCACCAATTGCGAGGCGCAGATAATGGGCGGGCAGGGTCAGGACGATCTGCCCGCCGAGGGCTCCGCCGATTAGCGCACCTGCGGTAAACCAGAGCACCACTGACCAGTCAATCGAAGCGGCAAGTGCTACCGAGCGCCCGCCATTGGAGCCGAGCATAATCGCGCCATGCACGGGGATGACAGCATTGGCAGGCAAAATGGCTCCCATAAGGGCGATGAGAATCAACCCGCCTCCGAGGCTGAAAGCGGCGGTCATGGCCGAACCAAGAAAGCTGACCACGACCAGCAAAAGCGCCAGCCAAGGATTGGAAAGATCAGGGTTTAAGAGCCATTGGAAATCCATGATATAGCGTTTTAGATTGTGATGGGCCTGAAAGACAGTAAAACCTTGCCCGGTTTGTGGGGGTGGTGCAGATTGCCCTTCATCTTGCTCCTGCGCGTATAGTGCGAATCCAAAAAGAGGCTTTATGCAATTATTTTACTCCCCCACATCTCCCTATGCGCGTAATGTTTTGCTGGCGATGGATCATCATGCCCTGAGGGGAAAGATTGATCTGAAAATAGTAAACCCGCTGGATGATCCGGAGGATTTGCGCGCCGCCAATCCGCTCGGCAAAGTGCCGGCACTGCTTCTTGATGATGGCCGCGTCCTCTATGACAGTATAACGATCATACATGCCTTGAACGAGATAGGCATGGCTACCAATCTGTTTGACAGTGATCATTTGCCAAAATTTGAGCCCATGCGCCTTTTCGCGCTGGCCAATGGCATACTGGATCTGGCGGTTGCGTGGCGTTTGGAAAGCACCCGCCCTGAAAACGAGCAATCGGATCTCTGGCAGCAGCGGCGCTTGCGGGGCATAGAGCAGGCCTTGGAGGAAATGGCGCGCAGCCTGCCGGAAAAGTCAACCTTGCAAAGTATTGTTGAAATTTCTTATGGGGTCAGCCTTGATTATCTTGACTTTCGTCTTGGCTTTTTGAACTGGCCGGAGAAATATCCGCTATTGGCTGAATGGGTGGCCCCTCTATTGCTGACCCGGCCATTTACCGACACTGACCCCCGAAAGGCTTAAATCCAATGCGTCTTACCAGTTGGAACATTAATTCCGTGCGCCTGCGCCTTGGTCAGGTTGAGCGATTTTTACAGGAAAGCCAAACGGATGTTTTATGTCTTCAGGAAATAAAATGCCTGAATGATCAATTTCCCGAAAAGGCGCTGATTAAGGCGGGCTATCCCCATATCGCCGTCCACGGGCAAAAAGGCTATCACGGCGTGGCGACCATTTCAAAAATTCCATTTGCCAAGATTGAGCGCAAGCAATTTTGCGGCAAGGAAGATAGTCGCCATATTGCGGTCACGCTGAAAAACGGTATTCGGGTGCATAATTTCTATATTCCGGCAGGCGGCGATGTGCCGGATCCGGAAGAAAACGAGAAATTTGCCCATAAGCTTGATTTGCTTGATGAGCTGCGGGACTGGTTTTCAGAACAGAAGCTCGAAAAATCCGTCATGCTCGGCGATTTAAACATTGCCCCTTGCGAACATGATGTCTGGTCCCATAAGCAACTTCTAAAAGTCGTTTCCCATACGCCGATAGAGGTT
>JALSJA010000286.1:0-7500 GCA_026989615.1 Parvularculaceae bacterium
CAGCTCTCGAGGGGCCCACTTTTCGCAGAAGTGGTCTAGCCCGATGAGATGGCAATGATAAGGCAATAGGCAAGGGGGATCGGTGATGGCACCATCTCGTTGTTTTTGCCTGTAAATTACGGGTTTTATGGGGTGCTTGCCACCCCTATGGGGAGTTGAAACCGGTAGGTTTCGCCATTTTCAAAGACGGCTGTAAAATCGACCATTTCGCCCTCGGCCAAGGGCGTGGTGAGGCCGATCAGCATGATATGCAGGCCGCCCGGAGCAAGAAGGGCTGATTCGCCCGCCGAAATGGGTAATTGCTGGATTTGGCGCATGGTCGACTTGCCGTCCTGCATCTCCGATATATGGATTTCGACCGCCTTGGCTTTGTCGGAAGATAAGGAAACCAAAGCGTTATCATCCTGCCCGAGATTGGTCAGGGTGAAATAGGCAGCGCTCATTTTGCCGGTTGTCGGGCGGACCCAGCCATTTTCAATCAGGAATTTGTCTTCGCCATTGAGCTTCAAATGAATGGCAGTGCTATCCGGGCCAGTTTCGGGCTGTTCGGAACTGCAGCCGGTTATCAGCGTGAGGGCCAAAATAGCAGTAAGGGCGCTCAAGGACAGCTTGGCAAATGCCGCGAAGGGTTGCATAAAAGTCTCCAAAACCTGCCGCATCATTGTTGCGGCCTTTATCTGTTTCGCAAAGGCTCCTTTTAGACGCTTTTTAGAGCGCGGCCAGAGGCGAAATTTAAATTTTTTTAAGGCAAGACCGATGACACTTTCCGAGATTGAACAATTACAGACCTATTTGCGCCAGCGCTTTAATGACCCGGCGCTGAAGGTTATGGCGCGACCCAATAAGGATGATTCCGCGGAAGTTTATATTGGCGATGAATTTATCGGGGTTTTGTTTCGCGATGAAGAAGATGGCGAAATATCCTATGATTTTAATATGGCGATTTTGCAAATTGACCTGCCGGACGTTGGCAATGCTTGAAACAGCCTGCCCCTAGAGCCTTTTCGGTTTTGATGGAATCAAAACCGGGCTCTAAGTTTTTGTTTTTGAGCACTTCTTATCCGAAAACCGGTTCCCACTTTTCGGGAAGTGCTCTAGAGTGCTGAAATCTGGGGCAATAGGAAGATACCGCCCATGCTTGCACTGACAGCACCGGGAGTATTTGTGGTCCATCGGCGTTTGCTGGTGATCATACTCATTATTGCCGGATTGTCCGCCTATGCGTTTGCCGATGGCGGGCTGGCGGGGACGGCCGAAGGCAACGGGTTTGGTGGGTTTGGCGCGATTTTGCATAATATTTTGTGGTTCTTTGCCCCCGGCCTGATAGCGCTGTTTGCTGCATTGCTGCTCAGCGCCTTGGCACCGCCCATGGTGATGGAGCGGGCCTTATTGGCTTTGGGGCTGGTGCTGGCGGCGATGCTGGCCGCTTTTGTGAACACGGGCTCGGTCATTGCTTTGTTGACCCATTACGAGCTTATGGCGGGGCTTGTCACCCTGACATTATTGATAGTGTTTGTGCCGATTATCGGTCGGCGGCATTTGCTGCTCATTCTGCTGGCTCCTTTGGCCAGTTTTGTCATTGCCGGATTTGCTGCGGTGCAGGCTTTATCGATTGAGGGGGGACTTTCAGATCAGGCGGCCGAAGGCCTTGTCGCCCTGTTCCTGTTTGGGTTGGCACTGTCGGGGCAGCTTGTCTATCAGTTCAGTTTTTATCGCTGGCAGGGTAGTTCCAGCCCGCGCTCTGTGGCCCGGGCCGTCAATGCCGGGCTTGGTTCGGGCTTGCTGCTGGTGCTGGTTTATTCCTTGCAACTTATTTTTGTGGGCCGGCAGGCAGAGGGGGCGCCTTTGTCATCCATTCCATTATTGGCGGTGGTCGTGATGTTTTTTGCGGCGGCTTTATTGGCACTTTTTGAGCGCGATTTTGGGATTGGACGGGTTGAGTATAAGCGCCAACGGGATGCGGTAAAATCATGGCAGCGGGCAAGCGCCCGGCTGACCGTGCCCGCTTGCAGCGCCGCTTTTATGATGGCCATGATTATTGGCGCTATCATTCTGTTTATTGTGCCGCCGGAAAAATTGCTGGGCGTGTCGATGGGGCCTGTTTCCGGCGGGTTTTTGCTGCTGGGCTTGATGGCGAGTTTGATATTGGTGTTTTTGTCTTTTCGCGTTGTCTTGCTGACCATTTTTGTGGTGGTGCTAAGCGATGTGATGGCCGGTGTTTTTACCCCGTCTGATCTATCGGTGATGGCGCTGGTGATTACCCGCAGCCTGTTGATTGTTCTGGTTGCCGGGGCGGGTCTGGCTTGGCGTCAGGCTTTGCAGCAGCGCCGCCACAAACGCGACCAGATGGCCATGGCTGTGGCCGGAGGATTAGTCCCGTTTATCACCTGTTTGGCGCTTACGATTATGGCTGTTGCCGGCTTTGCTTTTATCGGCGCGCTTATGGATATTCAATCTTTGCCGATGGCTGATATGAGCGCATTATCTGTGCGGCTATTGGTGCAAGGGGCAATCGCAATAGTGCTGTTACCCTTTGCGATGACGGTTTTGCGGCAGGTCAGAATATTGTGAGCCTATGGGGTCTGTGCTGGCTGGTGAATATTGGCGACGAAGTCGCGTACTTTCAGATCGATTTGTGACCATTCGGGAAGATAGGGACGCTTGAACATATAGCGCACCGTAATCGTGTCATTTAATTCATATTCGCGATAGCAATCAGCGGCCAGAACTTTGTGTTCCTGATAGCAAAATAATAATACCAATTGATCGCTGTCATCGGCGGCAGCGCCAAGAAACAATACCCGGCTGCCAAAGCCACTGGTTTCGGTATTGGTGCCGCGATCCTTGAAGTTATATTGGGTCAAACCATATTGCGCCGGTGTGCCGCGCTTATCGAGAACCTGCGGCATGTAAATATATTCAAGCCGTTCGCTTTCCGAAAAGGGGGTTCGTCTTTTAGAGATGATAATATCAATCCGGCGACTGTCTTTGTCATTATCGATGAAATCCGTCCGTCGTGCCGGTGCATAGCCGCTCATGGTTGGCCAGAATGTGTAAAGGGCAAGGCTTTTGCGCTCTCCCGAGCGGCGGTCCCGGGGGAAAACCGTGAAATTGGCAGGAACGACAAAGCGCTCTCCGGCAATGACCGCCATGACGGGTTCATCGGAAATTGTTGGCTTGGGTGTGTTGCCCAATAATTCGTCGCCGGAAGGGCCAACATAGGTATAAAGGAAAATGCCACTGAGCACGATGGTGATGAAAAATATCGCCATAGGGTAGCGCCAGCCGGATTCTTCCT
This sequence comes from Parvularculaceae bacterium, assembly GCA_026989615.1. Classification (GTDB taxonomy): domain Bacteria; phylum Pseudomonadota; class Alphaproteobacteria; order Caulobacterales; family Parvularculaceae; genus S012-90. The sequence continues at coordinate 3,299 of JALSJA010000286.1, forward strand.
TGATGTCCTCGCCGCCAAATCCTTGTTGTTGTGACATGGATATTTTAGTTCCGTATGAAATGACCAAAAGCTTGTGAGCCGCCCTTGCGCTGTCTTAGAGCACTTCCCGAAAAGTGGGAACCGGTTTTCGGATAAGAAGTGCTCAAAAACAAAGACTTAAGAGCCCGGTTTTGATCCCATCAAAACGAAAATAGGCTCTGGGTGCGTTGCCTCGAGGCGGGTTACAGGCAGACATATCACGAAAGCGGCAAGGATGAAACAATATCCTTGCCTTTCCTTTATTGGCCTTTGGGGGCCTGACCCTAGATCAGGGTAATCATTTCGGCGACCAGCGGGTGGCGGACAACATCGGCCTTGGTAAAGCGGACGCTGGCTATGTTTTCGCAAGCCTCCAATTTGCGGGCAATATCATCAAGGCCGGACATGCCGGGCAGTAAATCGCTTTGCTCGGGGTCTCCGGTGACAACCATGGTCGAGTGCCAGCCCAGGCGGGTCAGCAGCATTTTCAACTGCCCGTAGGTGCAGTTTTGTGCTTCATCAAGTACCACAAAGGCGTTGTTCAGGGTGCGCCCGCGCATGAAAGCTATGGGGGCAATCTCGATAATATCATCGGCGATCATGGCCTTTAGCCGTTTGGCCGAAAGCCGGTCGGCAAGGGCGTCGTAAAGGGGGCGCAGATAGGGGGAGAGTTTTTCTTCCATATCGCCGGGCAGATAACCAAGATTTTCACCGGCCTCGACCGCCGGGCGCGACAGGACAATGCGGCCAACCTTGCCCTGTTCCAGCGCCTCGACCGCTTTGGCAACCGCTATATAGGTTTTACCGGTACCCGCCGGACCAATGGCAAAAACCAGCGGGTTATTGTCCAGCGCATTGAAAAAGGTTTTTTGGCTATCATTGCGGGGGGTTACATTTTTGCGATATTTCTGATCGCGTGCGGCATCGGAAGGGACCTCATCCATAGGTGTCCAGCGTTGGCGTTTATTTCTCTTTTCTCCATGAAAAAGTGGCTGAACATTTCCCTCTAAATCGTCAGGGTTGTGACCGTCATCAAAAAACTGGCGTGTGTTTTTGATATTGGCTCTGCGAGCGGCGCGTCTACCCATGGCGTGTCTCCTAACTAAACTGTGGCATGTCCAAAAAGCCTCGCCAGCGACATGCATGCCAATGCCGGGGGAGGATCGGTTGTGGGATGGTGGGTTTTGGGAGAAAGGGGAATTTGTCGGTCAGCAGCCATAACCCCGATATTTACTGGGGGATGCAAAAAGGGGCGTATCAAATAAACAATACCCGTCAGCACGTCTCATGACCAATCTACGAAACTGTGCCTAGAGCCTATAGTGTTCGTTTTGTTTGGCGAGGGGTTGCGTGCAAAATATTTTTGACAAAAAAAGCTGTTAACAAAGTGTTAATAGCTTTTTGGGGGCCGGTTCCCGATTTGCCCCTAATCCGGGCGTGAATATTGTTTTTACGCATTGGCTTTTACGCCGACGCTGAGCCATGCTTTGGTCAGCTTGGCGTGGGCCTCGGGCAGGAAGTTTTGCCATGTGCTGCGACCGCGTTGGCAGTCAATGATAAACACGCATTCGCGGACCTGCAGATGGGGGATGATTTCGTTTTTCACCCCCATGACCGACAAATCTGATTGTACGGTCCAGACATTGTCGGTGATGCGAAAGGCTGGTCCAATACCACGAATAACAGTTTCGAGGCGACTGGCGGAACCGCTGATGACATCGAAGATGATAACAAAATTGACAACGCTGCCCTCTTCATAGGTGCTGTTATTGCCAACATTTTTGCCAAAGCCTTTTTTGCGTTGCTTGGCTTTGTCATTCAGCATGGCCTGAAAGGCGGGATAATGACGGGCAGCGCGCCAGCTTGTGCCGCCAGCCGGGGCGAGCAGCGACGACGCGGTCAGCCGACCTTCTCTGGCAAAATCTTCGAGTTGGGCCAACGTGTAAGGGCCGTAAATGCGCTGGGCGACTTTGATACACCAATTATCAGTTGAGAGCATGAGAATAGTTTCCGTGGTTTAAGAAATCGCGCTGGATTGAGGTTGTTGGGATTGGGGTTGCAGAAATTGTACGCCGATACCTTTGTCGTGATGACGCATAACTTTGGCGCGCATACGACCAACTTTGAGCTGTGAGCCGATAATGGGTCTGGGGGTTATCGACAAGGATGCGCCGGTCATGGAGATATCCAGAATGCGACAGGGGCGCTGGCTGCCATCGGGTAAAATGGCAATCGCGGGTTTGTTCTGGCGAATGCGTTGCGCCCGGCGGCGGTTGAAATCATTCTCGCCGCCATTGATCAGCCAGGTTAGCGTATCAGCGGTGCGGCAGGTGCGTTTTTTTCTGCTATCGAATTTGATCGCGAAGCCATCGCGCTCAATGCGCACGACTTCGCCGGAAAAACGCCCGAGCTTGTCAATGTAAACGACAAGGCGGTCACCGTAAGATGTGCCGGGCAGGGCGCGTATCAATGCGCCGCGTGCGGAGATGTTGAGAATACGGCCACGATGTTCTTCGCGGTTCTTGGTCAAATAGCGGATTTTCAACGGCATGACGATACGACGGGTACGGCGGCGATCAGCCGTGCGTACCGCTTCGTCTACGAGTGCCTTCAAACTGCTATGCAGGGCCCATGTCATCGTCGTTAATTCCAAATCATAACTGTTCAGTATCGTTACGGTTTTTGTGTGAATAAATGCTTTCCGAGGACGCAAAAGGCGAATAATCGCAATAGTTTTATGAAACGGCTCACGAAAATTGTGTCACTTTGGGATAATGTGACTTTGGGTTGTAAATATTGTATACTGCACGCCTGTCTCCCATGCGTTTAAACTCGGCGCGTTTCCAGCTATCCATCTCGCAGCGCAGACGCAGCGGGCCGGGAACGCGACAAAACAAAGACTTAGAGCCCAGTTTTGACGGGTATCGAAACCGGAAGGCTCGAAAGGCTCAAAGGAGGTCGTTCCATGAAAGTTTCTCAAATACTAACCGATAAGGGCAGGGAGGTGCATACGGTTTCAGCCGAAACCACTATGCGTGAAGCTGTTGACCTGCTCGGCTCCAGAAATATTGGCGCGGTTGTCGTCACCGACAGCAAAGGTGCGGTGACCGGTATTCTTTCCGAGCGTGATGTTGTGCGCGCGACTGCCAAGGATAGTCTTGGCTTTTTACAAAAGCCTGTCAGTTCCTGCATGACAGCGCGAGTGGTCACGTGTTCATGCGACCATACGGTTGACGATCTGATGAGCCTGATGACGCAAAAACGCATTCGCCATGTGCCGGTGATTGAAGGTGGCAAGCTGACCGGGCTGATTTCCATTGGTGATGTGGTCAAGCGCAAGCTGGAAGCGTCGGAGCAGGAAGCTGCGGCCATGCGCGACTATATTGCTACCGGATGAGCCAGGGCCAGATGAAGGGATGAGGGTGTCCCTGTGCAGGGGGCGCCGATGGTTTGCGGCTAGAGCCTTTTCGGTTTTGATGGAATCAAAACCGGGCTCCAAGTTTTTGTTTTTGAGCACTTCTTGTCCGAAAACCGGCCTCATCCTGAGGACCTGCGAAGCAGAGTCCCGAAGGGCCCGCTTTTCGCAGAAGTGCTCTATATTCTGCCTGAGATTTGAGCTTTGGGGGCGGGTTTTCGGGATTTGGACCGATTGTGGAAAAACATGCCCCAAAAAGGCGTATTTTAAGGCTTTGTTAACCAAATAATTCCTCAACCCCCCTTGCGCAGTCGGGGTCACGTCCCTATGTTCTGCTCCTCACCAGCTTTTGTTTCGTTGCTGGCCGGAAATCTTGATCTCCGGGCCTGAATTCTGCGGGTTTTTGCGGCCAAAATCGGCCTTCAAAAAAAATCGCAGAAAAAGCGAATAAAGCCGTTGACACGAAGTGGTCAGGTCTGTAGACACCCGCTTCACCGACGCGACCGAAGTGGTCGCCAACATCGCAGAAAACGGGGCTTTCGGGCACCAGAATATGAGATGAGGGGCGGCTTTGGTAACGTCGTTTTTTGTTGGCCGAAACTTAGTCGGCCGGCAGATTTTATTGGCCGACTTTGGTTGGTTGATATGTGGTTAAGTGGAAGACTTCTTCCAGACTGGCTGCGGCTCTTTGACAATTGAATAATGAGGAAGAGAAACGTGGGCGGCGGTTTTCTGGCGGATGCTTTTGGCATCAACCTTTGAAACCCGA
>JALSJA010000287.1 GCA_026989615.1 Parvularculaceae bacterium
CAGGCGGCTGTTTATCAACGCTTCCTGTCGCGCCCTTTTCCTTGCCCATTGTCAAAACGGCCGCTAAACCCGACCTCCATAGGTAATTATAGTCATAGGGTCAGGAAATTATGCTGCCAAAACCGCGTACAGATGTAGAACCAAATACCCTCGAATATGAGATCATGCCAAAGGTGAAAGCGACCGGCTTTCGCGAATATGACGCCCGGTGGATATTTGAAAAGGAAATAAACCTGCTGGGGATACAGGCACTTGGGGCCGGACTTGGAACCCTCATTCACGAACTTGGGAAAGAGCCTAAAATTGTTGTTGGCCATGATTTTCGGGGCTATTCGAGTTCTATCAAACAGGCGCTAAGCGTCGGGCTGATGAGCGCCGGCATCGAGGTCCATGATATTGGTCTGGCGCTGTCACCGACCGCCTATTTTGCCCAATTTGAGCTAAACATCCCTTGCGTAGCCATGGTCACTGCAAGCCATAATGATAATGGCTGGACCGGGGTCAAGATGGGGGTTGAGCCGCCTTTGACCTTTGGCCCGGAAGAGATGGGGCGGTTGAAAGAAATCGTTCTCGGGGGAGCTTTCAAAACACGCTCGGGCGGCGGCTATATTTATGTGGACGGCATGCGCGAGAAATATATTGCCGATATTTGCAAAGGCGTATCCTTCACCCGAAAAATGAAAGTGATTGCAGCTTGCGGTAATGGCACCGCCGGGGCGTTTGCGCCGGAAGCGCTCGAACGTCTTGGTCTTGAGGTTATCCCCATGGATGCAAAGCTCGACCATAGCTTCCCCAATTACAACCCCAACCCGGAAGATATGAAAATGCTTAGCGCCATGCAGGCTGCCGTGCGCGAGCATGGCGCTGATGTGGCGCTCGGTTTTGATGGCGATGGCGATCGCTGCGGGGTCGTCGACAATGAAGGCGAAGAGATTTTTGCCGACAAGATCGGTGTGATGCTGGCGCGGGATTTATCGGCTCTGCATCCGGGCGCGACCTTTGTGGTGGATGTAAAATCAACCGGACTTTTCATGACAGATCCGGTTTTGATTAAAAACAAAGCAGAAACCAAATATTGGAAAACCGGTCATTCCTATATCAAACGTTATTCCCATGAGGTCGGGGCCTTGGCCGGTTTTGAAAAATCCGGGCATTTCTTTTTCCGTGAACCTTATGGCCGCGGCTATGATGATGGTTTGGTGGCCGCCATCGCTTTGTTGAAAATGCTTGATCGCAACCCTGACAAATCTATGGCCGATTTGCGGCGTGATTTGCCCATGACCTATCAGTCACCCACCATGTCTCCCCATTGCGATGATGAAAAGAAATATGCCGTGGTCGACCAAATCGTGCAGCATTTCGTTAAATTGCACGAATGTGATGGTGAATTGATCGGCCAGAAAATTCGCGATGTGAACACCGTGAATGGTGTGCGCATCACCGTGCAGGATGGCACCTGGGGATTGGTGCGGGCATCCTCCAACAAGCCGGAATTGGTGATTGTGGTCGAGAGCCCGACTTCCGAGAAAAACCGCAATGCCATGTTTGCGGAAATTGAGACTATATTGGCCCGCCATCCGGAAATCGGTGCTTTTAACCAGAAGCTTTAAATCATGACTTTGAAATTATACCACGCGCCCCTCACCCGTTCTGTCCGTGTTCTTTGGCTGTTGGAGGAAATGGGGCTTGACTATGAGCTGGAAGTCGTCCCGCAGGCGGAATTTCGCAAAGTCGGCATGTCGGCCGGTTATCGCAAAATAAGCCCTTTGGGAAAATGGCCTGTATTGGTCGATGGTGATCAACCATTACTCGAATCGATTGCGATTATGGATTATTTGATGGCCCGTTATGGCAAGGACGATACGGCTGGTGGTCTGCATCCAAAGCGCGACAGCATTGATTATGGTCTTTATCAGCAATGGATGCATTTCGGCGAAGCGGGGCTGACCACGGGCATTTCGATGTTGCTTGGTCATACTATGTTTTTGCCGGAAAAGCAGCGCTCTGCGGCCATGGCCGAATGGGCGCGCACGGAAGTCAGAAAATGCTTCGGTTTTGCGGGCGATGCGCTTGGTAACAAGGATTACATGCTCGGGAATTTTACCGCCGCTGATATTTCTCTTGGCTATATGGTATTTTTGTTGCGATTGATTGGCCAGAAGGACCTGTTGCCGGAAAATATTCTGGAATATTGGCAAAGGTTAAAACAGCGCCCGGCATGGCAAAAAGCTAAATCTGTAAATTAGGGACCTGTCCCCAGAGCCCGGTTTCGATTCCATCAAAACCGAACAAGAGCTAGCTGTTATTGCGCCGGAAGCGAACGAATAAATGCCGCACAAATAGCAAAAATCCGATCCACAAAATAACCAGCGGTACGATTATAATCAATTCACGCCAATCCAGCGTCGTCAGGAAATCCATGATGGATGTCACCTGATCGGTGAAGATCGATACAAACAGGATTTTCGGGATAATGCCAATAGCGGTACCCAGCCAGAACTTCCATATTGGTATGCGCGCGGCCCCGCAAGCGCTATTGATAACGATAAAAGGTGCCGACGGGGTCCAGCGGATCATCATGGTGGTAGCGATGCCATGGCGCTTTACAAGATCAATCAGAGAGGCAATACGCCCTTTTTCCAGCTTGTCCACAAGTCGCCCCCCAAACATGCTGCCAATGACAAAGGTCAAGCTTGCGCTGGCCATGGTTGCGATCCATGAATAAAAGGCCCCGGTGACAGGACCAAAGACGGCCGCGGTGCCGGCAAAGAGCAATGTCTGGGGAAAGCCGGTCAGGGCAAGAATGGAAAAGACCGATATAACGCCGATTAGCGCCATTGGGCTATCGGCGATGCCAACCATCATATCTTGCAGTTTTTGCTCATTAATGCCGATCATCTGACGGCCAAACAGCAGCATGACCACGACAAAACCGAGCAACGCTCCAGTTACGAAAAGCGATGTCCATGCTTTGCGGTCCATACTCGTTATGAACTGCCCCATCAAGGCAAAGAGTTTTACCATGTGGAATATCGCCTGCTTTGAGCTTAACGCGTCACGAAACCATAAAAGAGGCCTCTCTTGGAGGCCCCGACCCAGATATTCTGCAAAATCCATGCAGATTGGCTCCTATCTAGCCCATAGAACGGGTTAATTGCAATCATGTAAAAGCGCTGAAATGGAGGGGGCCTGCCCGGTCAGATCGCCTCTGCCAGCGCCGCCGCGACCAGTGAGCGGGGATTGTCAAATATCTGCCAATCGTCACACTGGTGGCGTAGCCAGGTCATTTGCCGCTTGGCAAATTGGCGGGTTCTGGTCTGGGCCGCCTCAATGGCTTCTGGCAGGTCGATTTCATCACGCAGATGGGCGGCAAATTCACGCACACCAAGGGATTTCATCACCGGCAAATGATCGCCTAGCCTTCTATCCATCAATTCTGCGACTTCCTGCAGCGCCCCTTGTTTGACCATTTGGATAAGGCGCTTGTTACAGTTTTCATAAATTCTTTCTCTGGCAGGCAAAAGAATGAGCTTGGTGAGTTGATCAGGTTGGAGCAGTGGCTGGCGTGGCAGGTTTTGAAAATGGGATAGGGGTTTGCCGGAATGATGATAAACCTCCCATGCGCGAATCATACGCTGGCGGTCATTGGGTGCCAGATTGGCCATTGCCGGGTCGAAACCAAGAACTTCCTCTCGAAATGCGGTTGAGCCGATTTTGGCGAAGCGCTCACCGGCCTGTTGGCGAATTTCCAAGGGGACCTCGGGAATGGGCGAAAGTCCCTCTATCAGGGCCTTGAAATAAAGGCCGGTGCCTCCAACCAGGATAGGGGTTTTGCCTTCAGCTTGGGCGGTATTGATTTCTACCAAGGCATCACTGCTCCAGCGCCCGGCTGAGCAAAGATTGGCACCATCGAGATAGCCATAGAGCCGATGGGGAATTTGATCTTCCTCGTGCGGGCCGGGTCTGGCTGTGACTATGCGCAAATCGCGATAGACCTGCATGGCATCGGCATTGATGATCATGCCATTGCAGGCCTTGGCCAGCGCCAGTGCTGCCCCTGACTTTCCGCTTGCAGTTGGCCCCGCAACCAGCACAATCTGTTTTTTTAACTGCTCCATAAGTCAGGACCGATAGCACAGATGGCCCAAATTCTCACCCTGATTTCTTGTCCCTTTGACAAGGCTTTGTCCGACACTGTCATTAGCCAGTGCAAATCTATTCTGGGCTGTGGGGATCATGCCTTGAAATGGCTCAATCCTGGAATAGCCGCGCAATTTACTTTGCAGGAAGGCATATCTGACCTTGCCCGGATTGATGCGCTGTTAGCAGATTTGCCGATTGATATTTGCTACCGGCAGGCGCCCCTGCCCGATATCAAAGTGTTTATTGCCGATATGGATTCAACCATTATCGAACAGGAATGTCTGGATGAAATCGCTGTGCTTGCGGGTATCGGGCCACAGATTATTGCCATCACCGAGCGTGCCATGGCCGGCGAGTTAAATTTTGAAGCTGCATTGAAAGAACGCGTGGCCCTGCTCTCTGGTCATGATGCTTCGATTTTGGAGCAGGTTATGAATGACAGGCTCAACCTCACAAAGGGTGCCCGAACATTGGTGCAAAGCTTGAAAGCGCGAGGGGTTTTAACGGCTCTGGTTTCCGGCGGATTTACATTTTTTACCCATCGCATCGCCCAAGCTGTCGGGTTTGACGATAATCAGGGCAATATATTGGAAATCAGCCAAGGCCTAATCACCGGCAAAGTCTTGCCGCCTGTATTTGGCCGGGAAGCCAAATCGGAAGCGCTTTTGCGTTATTGCCACGAGATGGACTGCAAGCCTGAAAATGTTATGGCCATTGGCGACGGGGCCAATGATATTGACATGATTAAAACCGCGGGCCTTGGCATCGGGTTTCGGCCAAAGCCTGCCCTCGCCAAAGCCGCCCAATGCACTATCCGCCATGGGGATTTAACGGCGCCGCTCTATCTCATGGGATTGAGCGTTGAACAATTCATTGCCGATTGACCGCTTACTCCCAAGGCTGGATTGTTTCGTAAAGCAGGCTATCGCCGCGCTGGATATAGACCTGAATGGGGCTGGAGTTTAACTTCTGGTACAGATCAAATTTCTCCGCCGCATCAAAAGGGTTCTCGATTTTTTCCCAGCCAATTTCCAAAATCACATCGCCGGGGCGAATGAAATTGGCCGCCGGTGACTGAGAATCAACACCGGTCACCACCACGCCTGTAACATTGGGGGCAAGTCCATAAAGCAATCTTATTTCCTCCGTGGGATCCTGTAATATCATCCCGGCGGCCATGACTGCCCCCTCCGGCAGATCATCGGGTTGAAAGCCCGACAGGACCCGCCGAACATCTTCACGTCGCGTGACGGTGACCGTGAGGTCCACTTTTTTACCATTGCGAATGACGCGGGCTTTGACCGTTTTTCCAACAGGGGTATCGGCCACAGCGCGGGTCAAATCCCGCGTATTGGTGATGGGTTTATTGTCAAACAGGATGACCACATCATCGGCTTTGAAACCGGCAGCGGATGCCGGGGAAGAACTGCGAACAATTTCCACCAAGGCCCCCTTTTGATCGCCGAGCCCAAGCTGGATTGCTTTTTCCCGATCAAGCTCCTGCAAAGTAACCCCGAGCCAGCCACGGCGGGTTTCTCCAAATTCCAGCAATTGCACCACGACTTTTTCAGCCAGATCGGCAGGAATGGCAAAACCGACCCCCACAGAGCCGCCCGTCTGGGAAAAGATCGCCGTGTTAACGCCAATCACCCGACCGCTCATGTCAAATAAAGGGCCGCCCGAATTTCCCTTGTTTATGGCCGCATCGGTCTGGATGTAATCATCATAGGTGCCGGACTCGATATCGCGATTACGCGCCGATATAATGCCGGCAGAAACTGACCCTCCAAGACCGAACGGATTGCCTATCGCTACGACCCAATCGCCGACACGGGCCTTGTTGGAGTTTCCCCAGGACACATAAGGCAATTTGCCTTTCGGGTCTTTAATCCTGAGAACCGCTATATCGGTCTCGCGGTCAATGCCGATTACCTTGGCCTCATATTCGTGACCATCGATCATGGTGACCAGAATATTATCGGCTTTGTCGATTACATGATTATTGGTAACAACGACCCCATCAGCCGTGATGATAAAACCGGCCCCCATGGATAAAGACTGTTTGCCGAGTTTGCGCTGATAGGGCTCCATATTTTCGCTACTGGTAAACTGACCCATGTTTTTTGAGGTCGAAATATAGACGACTGCAGGGGACAGTTCTTCAACCAGATCGGCAAATCCATCGGGGGTACCGCGAATCGCTGCCGAGGCTTGAGCGCCGATTAAAGACAAGCTGTAAATAGAAATAAGAATGACTATTGCCAGAGGATGCAGTAAATTCTGTAATGAGTGCAGAATTCTGTCATTAAAAACGTATAATACAGTGTTTTTTTTCATGGTCATGCTTGACTTTATCCTCGCTAACTTTTCTTTATCGAGGGTGGTCGGCGACCTTCCCCGGGGGCTATACAATATTCCGATTAGGGTATTCGGGCAAGGCTCAGTCTAACGCACTATGAACACTGATAAATTTTAACAATGAGCCATAAATTTGAACAGCTGCATACCTCTTGAAGATAGCAAAATAAGACCATAGTTTCAGAGCGTCTTTCATCGGATTGTAAGATGTTTATCATTAAAAACAATATCATTGCCCATTCGGGGGGACTAACCGTTCACTGAATCCTGAAAACCAAAAAAAAGAAGAGTAGAAAAAATGCGCGATAAACCTCAATCAAATGAAATCAATGAAGCTCTCTATCTGGCAAGTGACATTGTTGCTTCCTATGTCAGCCAAAACTCAGTCAAGCCCGATAGCCTTGGGTCGCTGCTGGAAAGCACATACGCAAAAATCATTGCCCTTAATGAAGGCGAGGCTTCGCGGTTCCGTGGTAGTCAGGAGCCAGCCGTGCCAATCGCAAAATCGGTGACCAATGATCATGTCATCTGTCTGGAAGATGGCAAGAAACTGAAAATGCTGAAGCGGTATTTGCGGACACAATATGATATGTCTCCGGAAGATTATCGTCGCAAATGGGATCTGCCAGCAGACTATCCGATGGTGGCCCCGAATTATGCAAAAAAACGATCCAATCTTGCCAAGCAAATTGGCCTTGGCAAAGCCGCTGGTGTCGCCAAGAAAACAACACGCAAAGCCACCAAGCGTAAAACCCGCAAGAAATAGTCAGCAATGACAGGTATAAAGAAAAGCCCGCTCATTTGAGCGGGCTTTTTTATGTGTGATTTCTAAATTACGCAGCTTTGGCGAGGCGCAGCTCCGCCCAAACATCTTCCAATGCTGCCAGCAGGGCTTGAAAATGATCATCGCTATGCAATGGCGACGGGGTCAGGCGCAGGCGCTCTGTGCCGCGCGGTACGGTTGGATAGTTGATAGGCTGGACATAGATATTATGTTTTTCCAGCAATAAATCTGTCACCCGCTTGCAGGCAACCGGGTCTCCCACCAGAATGGGGACAATATGGCTTTGCGACGGCATCACCGGAAAACCTGCATCTTTCAATACTTTTTTGAGGCTGGCGGCGCGTTCCTGATGTTTTTCGCGCAAGGAGCCCGCCGATTTCAAATATTGCACCGAGGCAAGAGCGCCGGCGACCAGAACCGGCGAAAGGGCAGTTGTGAAAATAAAGCCCGATGCATAAGAGCGAATGGCGTCGACAATATTTGAACTGGCCGCGATATAGCCCCCCATTACGCCAAAAGCCTTGCCGAGGGTGCCTTCGATAATGTCGATCCGGTTTTGAATGCCGTCGCGCTGGGCAATACCGCCACCCTGCTCGCCATAAAGACCAACCGCATGCACTTCATCCAGATAGGTCAGGGCGCCATATTGGTCGGCCAGATCGCAAATCGCGGCAATAGGCGCAATATCGCCATCCATGGAATACACAGATTCAAAGGCGATGACCTTTGGTCGCTCCCGGGGAATTTCCTTTAGCAATTCTTCAAGATGCGCCAGATCATTATGTTTCCAGATGCGTTTTTCGCAACGCCCCTGCCGAATGCCCTGAATCATCGAAGCATGATTATAGGAATCAGAAATGATCACCACATCGGGCATGATCGCCGCGAGGGTGGAAAGGGTTGCCTCATTGCCCACATAACCGGATGTGAACAAAAGCGCCGCTTCCTTGCCGTGCAGGCTTGCGAGCTCGCGCTCCAGTAAAACGTGATAATGGGTGGTTCCGGCAATGTTGCGGGTGCCCCCGGCCCCGGCACCTACTTTGTCGACCGCCATATGCATGGCGCTTAGGACATGCTCATTTTGGCCCATGCCGAGATAGTCATTGGAACACCAGACGGTGACATCGCGCACGCCATTATGGTCGTGAAAACGGGCAATGGGAAACTCCCCCCGTTTGCGCTCCAGATCGGCAAAAACGCGATAGCGCCCCTCTGCTTTGACGGCTCTTACGGCCTTATCAAATTCTTTGTTATAATCCACGACACCTGACCATTTTTTGCGCCACCCAATCTCATTCTCTCTTGCAATATGGCTAATTTGCTATCGGAAACAAGAAAAAGCCACCCCAAATTGCTCCGGGATGGCATTTTTCTTATAAATTACCGCTATTTGCGGGGAATTCTCAAAGTCGGAACCGGACCTGATCGGCCCAAAAACGCTCCAGACGCTCCAGAGAGAGGTTGGTTCCCTCCATCATTTCCGTGGTCACATCGCCAACCTGCACCACCGAACCAAGCTGGCGGTTGAACAGGCCTTCAATCTGGTTGCGGACCTGCATGCCCTCTTCGGTCAGGGCAACGCGCACGGAACGGCGGTCGCTATCGGAGCGCTTATGGGAGATATAGCCGGCTTCAACCAGCTTTTTCAGATTATAGGAGACATTGGAGCCCAGATAATGGCCCCGGCTGCGCAATTCGCCCGCGGTCAGTTCGTCATCACCAACATTATAGAGCAGCAATGCCTGCACCGCATTAACGTCATTTTGCCCCAAACGATCAAGCTCATCCTTGATCACATCAAGCAATTGCCGATGAAGGCGCTCAATCAGGTGCAATAATTTCAAATAAGTGCCCCTGAGCGCTTCCTCTTCGGGTGTGCGCTGCTGTCCTTCTTGACCGGTCTGTGCCAGTTCTACTCCCATGCCATGCCTCTTCGAGTGATTGTTTCGATGGCTATAATTGACATAAAAAGTATAAGCTGTGGTTAAGGCCAAAAGGGTTAGGGTTAATAAATCCTTGCCATTGCAGGCAAAAGCGCTCGCGTGTATGAAAAAACTATGAAAACTCCTGTTTCTTTTCCGGGTACTTACCCCAATACCCGCCTGCGCCGCCATCGCCAATCGGACTGGGTGCGCCGGTTGACGCGGGAAAACCGTTTGGCCGTGGACGATCTGATCTGGGCGATTGTCATGAAAGACGGGCAAGCTGTGC
>JALSJA010000288.1 GCA_026989615.1 Parvularculaceae bacterium
ATCCCGACATAGGGTGGCCATGCTTTCGACCTGCTCGCGGAATTTTCCGGCCTGTTCCGGGGACATCATCGGCAGGACATCAATACCACGGGAGACCTGCTCGGACAGACCGGCGGTTTCGGCATTGATCGCTGCCGGGCTTTGGCCGGTGCGGTTTTGCAAGATGAGCATCCAGAACCGGTTGACGGGTTTGAATTTCAGCCATGCGATTTTGTTCAAACCGGCATCTTCAAGCTTTTGCGATTTTGTTTGGGCCAATATTTTGGTAATGCCATAGCATTGATAGGCAAGGGCGATTTGCTGTTCTTCTTCTGTGGTCGGGGCCTGTTGGGCAAAAGCTGTCTGGCCTATGGGGAGGATGGCAAGGGCAAGAACTGCCATAACGGCCGCAAAAGACTTATACATAAACGCGAAACTCCCTAATCGCAGCGACGAGATATCCCGAAGCAATATGGCTATGGCCCGAAGCGCTAGGCGCCAAGGCAGTATGGTTAATTTCCCAAGCCCTTCGCGTCAACTGACTTTACCGGCCAGACGGGTGCAAAGGGCTTCAAGGGCGCTGGCAAATGGTTGATCGGCGATAATTATGGCCAAAACCGGAATTATCGGGCTTTGCTCACGCCGATTTGACCATGCAAGGCCCTTAATTTTCCCAGCCTATCAGTTAACCCACTGAAAATTAAGCAAAAAAACATGGTTTCCCAAAAGTTAATAAAGCTGTGACGGCGGTCACAGCGGGTTTTGCCATTGTTTTCTAGATTGGGCTCAACAAGCAACGGGGGTTCGAAGAGAGAACCAGACCAAGGAGAGACCAAGATGATTATGATGGCAGACAATTTTTGGATCAAAGCAGGCATTAACGCAGACGAGCTGAAATCGCTCAAAGGCCGCGGCGCTCTTTATATCGCAATGTTTGCTGTTGCTGGCCTGTCCCTGAGTTTCGCCGGCATGTCTTTGGTCAATATCGTTGAGCGCCTGTTCTAGGAGTTTCAACATTGGCAGGGAAACGGGTCAGCCCCCGCTTTTTGCAGCCCCAAAAGCGAACCCGTTTCCCTCGCCCCTTTCATAAGTAACAGGCCCGAGTTTGATCATTCCCTCCATTGATCAAGCCCGGGCGCGGCGAAAGAAGAAATAGAGATTGGGGGAAGCAAGACCTGATTGTTTGTTTTGAGAGAGGCAATTGGTTTTGCTGGAGAGAGGGTCGGAGAAGGAATGCAGCCCCCCTGTTGCTGGCGTTTAAAAAGGTGACCGCAGCACCCACCTTTCGCCAGCACCCTTCTCCGGCCATTTTTCGCGCTGTTGCGGCGCTGATTTGTTTCCAATGAAAAGACAGTCTATGATGATGGCGCTTAAGCAAGAGGAGGGCTGGGGCTGCGCTATGGCTGTTCTTAATGACAGTTTGAAATTTGAGGTGAAGAAACATGCTTTCTTTGCCGGGTTTTCCGATGATGAGCTGGAAGAATTTTTTGCTGTTGCACAAACGGTGGTTTTCAAAGCGCGCGCCGAGATTTTTGGACAGGGGGATGCTGGTGACAGCATGTATATTTTGCTGGGGGGGCGGGTTAAAATTTCCAGCTTTTCCAGTGCCGGCAAGGAGACGGTGCTGACCTTTTTGGGGCCGGGGGATATATTGGGGGAAATTGCTTTGCTCGATGGGGGCGTGCGCACGGCCGCGGCGGTGGTTTTGGAAGAGACGAGAGCGCTTCGGGTGACCCGTGGGCAGTTTATTCCATTTATTGAAGCACATCCGAAAATTGCTTTGAAAATCATTGAGGTTTTATGCGAGCGTTTGCGGCGCACGGATTTATTTGTGGAAGAAGTGGCGACCATGCAATCGGGGCCGCGGCTGGCGCGGGCTTTATTGCGGTTGGCGCAAAGTCATGGCCGCGAACGGGATGGCAAAGTGCTGATTGATCTTAAATTGTCGCAGGCGAATTTGGGGGCCCATGCGGGGCTTATGCGGGAGAATGTCAATCGGCAGATGAAAATATGGGAAGAGGCGGGGATTATCGAAACCAGCAGTGGTCGCATCACCATTCTTGACCTTCCCATGCTGGAACTGGTGATTGAAGGCGATGAGTAAGCGGGCTGCCTACATATCAAAGCGCCCTTGTTCGGTGTTTTTGTTTAATGCCTCGGCGGCAAAGACCCGGCCATTCATCACCCCATAAGCGCCATGGGGCAGAATTTGTGCGGCAATGATGGCGCCGCCAAAATTGAAATCTGCATCGGAATGTGAAAGTGACCATGGCCGCATGGCGCCTGTAAGGACAATGGTTTTTTCAAAACCGATTTCCTGCAAATAGCGCGCGGTCTCGCCCATGGTCGAGGTACCATGGGAGATGACAATGGCCTCTTCATCGGCAGCGGTGATGGCCGAAGCGATTTCGGCGCGGTGCTCATCGGTCATGTCGAGACTGTCAATGAGCATCAGCCTTTGTACGGTTGGAAAAGAACAGCGCCCTTGGGCCAGAATTTCCGGAATCTGGGTGGCGCCGTCGCGGCTAAAGGTGATGGTCTCCAAATGAGGATCATGGGTTTTTTCAATAGTGCCGCCGGTTAGCAATATGCGGACAGGTTTCATTTTTTACCCCGGAAAACATCTTCGTCCAGCGCCCCTTCCCATTTGCCAACGGCAGAAGCAACGGCGGCATCGCCGGTGACATTGGTCATGGTGCGCATCATGTCGAGAATACGGTCAAACGGGAAAATGACGGCGATAATCAAGATTGCCGCTTCTTCGGGCACATTGAATACCGACAGGACGGTGACCGCGAGGAACAAGGATGCCGAGGGAATGCCCGCAGCGCCGATGGAGGCCATGGTGGCCGTCATGGCGATCAGCAGATAATCGGTCATGACCAGATCCATTTCCAGTGCTTGCGCGGCAAATAGGGCGATAAGACCGAGATAGATGGAGGTGCCGTCCATATTGATCGTGGCGCCCAAGGGCAGCACGGATCCGGCAACGGATTTTTCAACGCCGAGATTTTTGGAAACATTGGAAATTGTGACCGGCAGGGTGGCGGCGGATGAGGCGGTGGAATAGGCGGTCGACATGGCGTCGAGAATGCCGCGAATGAATTTGAAAAAGGGTAGGCCGAGAATGATGCGGATAATGCCCCCATAGACAAAGACAATCTGGAACAGGCAGGCGAGATAAAGCGCAGCTGTCAGCTTGCCAAGATTGACCAGAATGCCAAGGCCCTGATCGCCAAGCACCCAGGCCATCAGCGCAAACACACCATAGGGCGCAACCGCCATGACAAAGCCGGTGACTTTCAAAATGGCTTCGGCGGCGCTTTCAATCACCTCGCCAACGAGCTTGCCTTTTTCGCCCGCTGAAAGAATGCCGACACCGAGAATGATGGCGAAGAAAATAGTGGCCAGCACATCCGTGGCGGACATGGCCTGAAGGGGATTGGTGGGAATGATAGCGAGCAGGCGATCAATGATGGTGCCGGAATTGGCGGCGCTATCAAGGCGCGAGGAGATGGTATTGGCGGCATCTGCGGAAGCGGCGGTGTAATCAATGCCGACACCGGGCTCAAAATAGGAGCCAAAGGCAAGGCCAAGACCAACGGCGAAAATGGTGGTGACGAGGTAAAGCGAAATGGCTTTGATGCCGAGCGAGCCAAGGCGTTTGGGGTCGCCCATGGCAACAACGCCAGAGACGAGGGTGGTGAAAATGAGCGGAATGACCAGCATGCGAATAAGCTGAACAAAGGCGTCGCCAATGGGTTTTATAATGGTCGCCCGCTCGCCGAACAAATAGCCGACAAGGCCGCCAAGGACGAGGCCGGTCATCACCCGGACCCAAAGGGGCAGTTTCAGGACATTGCCTAAAAAGAACAGCAAAACAAAGCTTGCTGCCGTGGCAGCCCAAAATATCAAGCCTGTGGCGATGCCCATTTCTTCCATTTTCTAAAAACCCCTCAAAAAAAGTCCGTCTTATCCAAAAAAGCCCTTCGCCGGATTTTCGACGAAGGGCCTGTATTGTGCCTTGCTTGAAAGGATTAGTCCATCAAACTACGGGCAAAATAAACATATTGCAGGGCCATGATATGGGCATATTGGTCCTGATTGGCGCTGCCTGCATGGCCGCCCTCAATATTCTCGTAATAGAGGAAATCCTTGCCAAACTGCTCCATTTTGGCTGCCATTTTACGGGCATGGCCGGGATGGACCCGATCATCCTTGGTCGAGGTGTAAAAGAAGGGGCGCGGATAATCCACATCTGCTTTCAGGTTTTGATAGGGCGAAAGGGCTTCCAGATGGGGGCGATCTTCGGGGAGGTCAGGATCGCCATATTCACCGACCCAGGATGCCCCTGCCAGCAGCTTGTCATAGCGCAGCATGTCGAGCAGGGGGACACCAATAGTGATGGCCTTGTAAAGGTCCGGACGCTGGACCAAGGACACACCCATGAGAAGCCCGCCATTGGAGCGCCCGACAATGCCCAGCTGTTCCGGCGTGGTAATGCCTCTGGCGATCAGATCTTCTGATACAGCAAAGAAGTCGTCATAGGCCAGCTGGCGATTTTGTTTGAGCGCCGCTTGGTGCCATTCGGGGCCAAACTCGCCGCCGCCGCGAATATTGGCAATGACATAGACCCCGCCGCGCTCCAGCCATAATTTACCGGTGATGCCGGAATAATTGGGCAGGATGGAAATTTGGAAACCGCCATAGCCATATTGTATGGTCGGGGCGGGGCCGGCATCGAGCACCGATTGTTTGGCGGTGACGAAATAGGGAATTTCCGTGCCGTCTTTGGAGGTGGCGCTATATTGTTTGGTCACCATGCCGGTGGTGTCGAAAAAGGCCGGGGTTGATTGCAGGGCCTTTGGTGCGTCGCTGTCGCCTTTCAGGAAATACAGGGTTTCCGGGGTTGTCGGGTTTTCAAAATATAAAAGCGCGTCCCCGGTTTTGCCATCAACAGACGAAACGGAAACGACACCGGCATCAGGCAGATCAATTTTCTTGCCCTGCCAATTACCGTCTTGTTTGCTATAGCGCAGGACCTTGCCGACAATATTGTCGAGCAGGTTGATATAAATGGCCTCCTCACTGGTGGCGACGCCATTGACCGCCTGGCGCTCTGCGGGCTCAAAGACCAGCTCGCTACTATTATTGTCGGGATTATAGGCAATGATGGAGCCGGTTTTGTAGCTTTTGTCGCCATGTTGCCAATTTTGTTGCAGGGAGATGATCATCACCCCATGGGCAAAGCCGCTTATTTCTGCTTTCGGTGGCAGCGGAATTTTGCGCACGGCCATGCTGTCAGGGTCGAGGAGATAATATTCAGAATCGTAGAAAGTGACCGAGCGGATAATACCGGCATAGGTTTTGTCTTGTGTTTGTCCGGCAAAGGGCCAGATGCCGACATCGGTTTTCTCGCCTTCATAGACCGGTTTTTGATTGGCAAAATTGCTGCCGCGGGGCCAGGCGCGAATGACCCGGGGATAGCCGGAATCGGTGACTTCATTTTCGCCGACAGGATAGCCGACCAGCAGCAGATCGTCATTGACCCATGCCGTGCCGGCTTTTGCTTCGTCAAGTTTATAGCCGTCTTCCACAAAGGACTTTGTGGTGATGTCAAATTCGCGGCGCACAGAGGCGTCAGAGCCGCCGCGTGAAACAGTTATCATGCATTTGGTATAGTCCGGTTCCAGACAGGAAGAGCCTTTATAGACCCAGTTTTCATCTTCCCTTTCGGCCAGCTTGTCGATATCCAGCAGAATGTCCCAGTCTTTTTTGCCGGCAACATAATCGGCAATGGGCATGCGGCGCCATAATCCGCGTTTATTATTATCGTCCTGCCAGAAATTATAGGCATAACCACCACGCAAAGAAGCCGATGCGATGCGGTCTTCAGAGTTGAGAATGGCTTTGGCGTCTTCGTAAAGAGCCTGATAGCGAGGGTCGGATTCCAGCTCTTGCAAAGAGCGTTCATTTTGTCCGCGCACCCATGCCAAGGCTTGTTCACCCTCGACTTCTTCCAGCCATAAAAAAGGATCATCCTTTGCCATATCGTCTTTTGCCATCATTTCCTCTACGGGCGCTTCGCTTGTAGCCATGTCCATCATTTCTGTTGTGGTGTCGGTTTGGTCCTGGCTACAGGCGCTTAACAGGAGGGCGCCGAGGGCGAAGCCGCCTATGACATGGGGGGAGGATTTTATTGTCATTGTTGTATTTCTCTTAAAAGGTTGGAGGGTGAAAAAAGACCAAGGAAAAACCGAGGGGGGTAGCCCTCGGTTCTGGGAGTGAAAATTTTTTATTCCGGACGCTGAATAAGCGGGCGCAAATTATCCAGCACCTGGCCGGCATCATAGGCGGCGGGCAGATTTGGTTTTTCGCCATCATACATTTTGATGTAGGCAATGGCGGAATAGCGTGAGGAAGAGGAAATGCTTGGCCCGCCAAGGGAACTCCCCCAGCCCCAGCCATGGCCGTAATAGGGGAAGGGGCGCCCATGGCCGTAATAGCCATAATAGGCCGAGCCGGAGCTGCGATAGGTGGTGGTTTTTTCCGTATCATCGGCAACCACGACAAAATATTTATAGCCCTTGGCGAGGGTCAGCTCGGCAGCGCGATAGAGCAGATAGTTTTCTACCGTCTCGCGGGGGGTCATGGAATTACCGCGGAAAGTAATGCGGTAGCGGCCTTCTTCGATTTTTTGTTCGGAAAAGCCGTAGCCGCCACCATTTTGGGCTTGTGTATAAGGGGTGGAGCCGGCGCATGAAGCGAGGACGAATGCGGCCAGCATAAGGGATGCAAGGCTGAGTTTGGTCATAGGGGGCACTCCTGTTTCTGGATCAAAAGATTTTGGTAAGAGAGGCATGGGCAAGGATAGCACGAAAAGGTTCCGGGGGACAAATCCCGTGCGCTGTTGTTTTGTCACATCGCCATAATGGGGCCTGACCCTAGCGATCCTTGTGCCATAAGGGCTCGAGGCCGGATTTTATGTGCAAATCCCGTTGCGGATAAGGAATTTCAATATTATGGGCCTTGAGGCGCTCCCACACGCCCATCAGCACATCGCTGCGGACATTGACGACACCATTATAGGGATCGTTGATCCAGAAACGGATATCGAAATCAATGGCACTGTCGCCAAACTGGACCAGATGGCAAACCGGTTTTGGATGCTGGAGGACGCGCTCAACCGCTTCGGCCGCTTCGACACATAGTTTTTGCACCAGATGCAGATCATCGGTGCCATAGGCGACGCCGATAGAGGCGTGGAGGCGATAATTTTTATCCCCATGGGAGCGATTGATAACGCCATTGGTCATGAAATGATCATTGGGGATGAGGTGGTCGTCGCCATCGCGGGTGCGAATGGCCACATAGCGGGTGCCCATAGTGGTGACCCAGCCATAGGTGTCGTTGATTTCAATCGTATCGCCGGGCTTGATGGATTTATCCATGAGCAAGGTCATACCGGCAATAAAATTGGCGACAATATTTTGCAGGCCAAGGCCGACCCCAAGCCCCACCGCGCCGCCAATAATCGCCAGACTGGCAAGGTTGAAATTGATCATCTGCAAGGCAATGAGAAGCGCAATAATCGGTGTCGCGATATTGATAACCTTGGCGAGAATGGTTTTTAGCGAGGGCGAGAGGTCGGGCGCCTTGTCTAATTGCCGCACAATCATGCCGCTTAGCAATTTGGCAATGGCAAAGACGATGAAGAAAACAATCGCGCCGCGGACAATATCGAGCATGGAAATTTCGACCGCGGCAATACCGGCGCCGGGATCGCCTTCATCCAGCGTTATTTTGGCAGCGGCCAATTGGCGGGCCACATCGTCGAGCCAGCCAAAAGCGTCGAGGGCGGCCAGCGGCCAGACCGTATAAAAAGCAACTTTCGACCAAAGTGGAGAGCGAATGGCGAGGGTGACGGCGCGAATGACAATCCATGCGATCAGCAGGCTGCGGACAATACGCAGGAAATCTGTTTTTTGTTCCAGCGCCGAAAGGGCCATCATCGCCAGAGACAGGACCATATAAATGGCTATCGGCAAGGCGAGGCGCGTAATGGCGCTGGCAAAGCGGCGCAAAATACCCTGTTCGAGCTTTTTCTCTACAAGCTCCGAGCAAAGACGTTTTACGGTGGGGCTGAAAATGGCGGCCGGAAGAATGGCGCCAAGAATGATGGCCAGCTGTAGGCCGGTGCCCCAATTGACAAGATGGGAGATAAAAAAATGACTGGCCTGCTGATATAATTCCTGCAGATTTTCCGCAGTGAAAAAGCTGGTAAGGAAGCTTTCCTGAGTCAGGGATGGGTCAGAATCCTGCATGGATGTCGGGGGTATCCTGATAAAGCAGCGGTCAAGTATTTGTGCCAGTGTGGCGCAATCCTTGGGCTTTAATCAAGAGGCATTAGAGCGTTTCCAGGATAAGTGGCCCCTTCGAGACGCCGCTTCGCGACTCCTCAGGGTGAGGCCGGTTATCCGTCCGGCCCTTCGCCTTGGCTCAGGAGCGTCAAAACAAAGACTTAGAGCCCGGTTTTGATTCTATCAAAACCGGATAGGCTCTAGCGCGGCAGGCTGGCTTTGATGATGGCGCGGGCTTGGTCATGCTGGCCGCGAAATAGTCGCCGGATAAATTGTGCGCCGGCGATGGCCCATAAAACAGGCAGCATATAGGGGCGCCATTTCATGGCGAATAAAAGGCGCGAGCGGATCATGTGATAATCGGCAAGGGCGGAGCGGGTTTTATGGCCGAGATTGGAGCCGATAGAGGCGCCGTGATGGTGATAGGCAATGGCCCCTTCGGCCCAGACCGGTCTATAGCGGTTTGCTCCTGCGGTAACCCAGTCGATTTCCTCATAATAGAGAAAATAGCGTTCATCCATAGGCCCGACATGATCGAGCCAGTCCCGACGAAAAGCCATGGCGGCGCCTACGGGATAGTCAATTCTGGTGCGCGCGCGCTTGTGGAGGGTGACAATATTTTTGCCATGGTCTTTCGCGCCGCCAATATTGCGCCCCAAAAGGGTGAGGGGGCAAAGCCGTGCCCCGCCATAGGCTTGCACCGGCCATGGGGGGGTGATGGAAAGAAGGGTTGCGCCGGCAAGGCCGATTTGCGGGTTTTCCAGACAATTTGCAAAAGCCATAAGCGCGCCGCGCTCCAAGACCGCATCGGGATTGAGCAAAAGGAAATGGCTGCAATTCCGGGTGCCTAGAAATTGCAGGCCGATATTATTGCCTGCTGCAAAGCCTTTATTTTGCGGATTTTCGAGAATGACCAGATTGGCTTTTTCCATATCGCCTGAAACCGGTATCAAGGAGGATTGTCCGGTTTTGCTGCTTTCAACCTGCGCTATGGCCGGGTGAATATTTGAGAATTCGGCAAGGGAGACCTCTTCCACAAGATCCGGCCCCTTAATGGGAGGCCATTTTTTTTCT
>JALSJA010000289.1 GCA_026989615.1 Parvularculaceae bacterium
CGGGCAACATTTCCTTGGGGATCGATTTTGTCGCAGGCAAGACGCGGGTGCCATGGCCGGCAACGGGAATAACGATTTTTCTGATTTTCGACATAAAAGAGGACCGATTGTTGATAGTTTCAGGAGGTCAAAACTTGTCACGGGGTGACGCGATATTCAACAACACCTAGCGTATTTGCCCGTAAAATAAAGAGATTATTGTAATATTGATATTGGGTTTCAATTTCCTGACTGGCGGTATTGAAATAAGCATCCGCGGCGCGGATTACCTCGTCCAGCCTGCGCACACCAAAGGCATATTCCAATTGAGCCTGCTCCAATTGCACGTCGAGCTGGTGGCGCGCTTCGGCCAGTGCCTGGCGGGCGGCTTCCTGCGCCTGCACCCGCACCCATGACCGGCGGACCACATCTTCTATGGAGCGCCTTATAGTCGCCAACTCGCTTTCGGCAATGCGCAGGCGGCCTTGCGCGTCGCGCAGTTCTGCCTGCCCGCGTCCGCCGCGATAAAAATTCTGATTGATGACAATACCAATCCGGTTGCGGTCGGAAAAACTGGGGGGGTTAAGAAAGGCAGGGCCGCGCTGGGATTCGGGAATATATTCCCGTGAGGCAAAGCCGGAAATGGAAATGGAAGGCAAATTACTACGGGCCACCTGTTTTTTCAAAGCCTCGGCGGCCGCGACCCGGGCGGCACCGCGCTGTACTTCCGGTGCCAGCCTTGTTGATTCCTCGAGTAATTCATCAAGGGTTATTGCGCCAATATATTGCTCGGTGTCGGCAAAATAAAAATCTGCCGCGAGACTTGAAACGCAATAAAGCGGATAGCCAATCAGGCTTTCAAGGCGGGCGCGGGCTTGTTGGCGGGCGAGGTCGGTGTCAATGCGCTTGGAGCGGGCGAGGGCGTAATTGGCTTTAATTTGGCTGGCCTCGCTGATGGTGATGACCTGCGCTTCGAGACGGCTATCGGCGGTGGCGACATTTTGGGCATAAAATTCTTCTTGTTGCTTGGCCAAATCCAGCAAAGCTTCGGCGCGCAATAATTCAAGATAGGCGCTGCCGATTTCCTGGGCCACTTCACTGGCAACGCGGCCAATATTGGCATTGGCGGCGCGGATTTCTGCTCTGGCCGCCAGCTTGGAATATTTAATCGCCCCGAAGGTAAAAATGGTCTGGTTATACTGGATTGCCGAGAGATTATCGGATTGATTGTTCAATAGTCGTCCAGTACCAGAGCCGGCTTGCACAAAGCCGGAAATTTGTGGTCGCGATTGCGCTCTGGCTGCTTGCAGATTGGCGAGCGCCCGATCCAGCTCACCGCGTGCGCCATCAATGCGCGGGTCTGCGTGATAGGCCGCCGACAGGGCATCAGAAAATGTTGTGCATTGGCTGACATCGCCTTTTGGCGAGACGATGGGGGTATCATTGTCCGGCGGGGCAGACAGATCATTTTCTTGCCCAAAGCTGTCCGCCCAAAAAAGGCTGCCCGCCGCCAGCGCAGCGCAAAGAAATGATAGCAATGATCCCCGCTCTATCATGATCGCTTAAGTCCCTTGCGTCCCTTTTTGCATGGTCCGCGCCAGAGGCTCTAACAAATAATCAAGAAATGTGCGGCGATTGCCGGATTCGATGAAAGCATCCACCGGCATGCCCGGAATGACATTGACATTGTCAAGCGCGGCAATCTCTTCACCATTCAGAGCGACCTCCACCGCATAATAGGTCTCTCCGGTTTCCGGCACTGATTTCAAATCGGCACTGATATTGGTCACTTCTCCTTCAACTTTTTTGGCGCGCCATGATTTATAAGCGGAAAGTTGCGCTTTGACCTTTTGACCTTCGGCAATGACATCGCGATCCATGGGGCGCACTTTCAATTCGGCAATCACGATCGATTCCGTTGGCACGATTTCCATGATCGGTTCGCCAGCGCGGACAACGCCGCCGATCGTGGAAAAAGCAAGATTCAAAACCTTGCCATCTTGCGGGGCGGTAATAATTGTACGGGACAATACATCTTGGGCAGCGCTTAATTGCTCTTCGGCGGATAAGGCGCGGCGGCGGGCTTCGGCCATTTCGGCAGACAGGGCTTCAGACAGTTTTGTGCGCGCTTGCAAAAGCTGCTGATCTATTTCCAGAACACTGGTGCGGGCCTGATTGCGGTCAGCGATGAGAGAGGCACGCTCGGCCTGCAGATTAGCCAGCTGGCGCTCAAGATTTTGCACCGCATAAATGGTTTCATTTTGTTGTGACAACATGGTCAGGCGCAGATTTAATTCCTGACGGGTCGAACCAATGGCGCGGTCAAGAGCGACCACCTGCTTATTGCGATCAATTTCCCGGGCCTTCTGGCTTTCAATACGTGCTTTCAAGACGCCGGTTTCCGCATCAAAATTTTCTCTCTGCTGGGTAAAAAGAGCCTGTTGCCTCGAGATAATTTCGGCTCTGGTGACGTCATCAATGGCCAATTCATCCAGAGCAGAAAAATCCGGTGTGGTGCGGCCTGTCAGCAAGGCGTCAGCGCGGGCAATCACCGCCAATTGCGCGGCCATTTCCTGCACCGCTTGATCGCGTTGCGACAAGGCTGCGATATCGTCAAGGACAATTAAAACATCGCCCTTTTTGACAAAATCGCCTTCGCCAATATTGATCTTTTTGATAATGCCGCCTTCGAGATGTTGAATGACCTTGCGATTATCCTCGACCACCACAACGCCGCTGGCGATAACGCCCTCGGCCAAAGGGGCAAAAGCTGACCATAAAATAAATCCGCCAAACCCGATAATGCAGACAATGAAAGCCCAAAAGGTGCTTTTATCTGCCAGAGGGTTGGGCGCTTTTGCGCCTGCCGGATTTTGTTGTGAACTGGGCATGGTTACTCTTTGGCTTCTGGCGGTCGCTGAATGGGAACGGTCAGAAGATTTGATACATTAGAGGGCTTTGGGGAAGGCTGTGCGGAAGATTGCGCGGATTTTTTATTGTCAGCCGGGGGCGTATGGCTTTGCCCCGTCTGTCCGGCGCGGGATTTATTGAGATCGGATACTTTGCGTAAATATTCTTCCCGCGGCATCACCATCACCTTGCCGGCCTGAATGAACATCACCTTGTCGGCGGCAGAAATGATCCGAATATCATGGGTCGCAACAATCCAGCTGGCATCACGCTGCTCTATCGGAGTGCGGGCGATTTTTGCAAAATAGGTCAGCAACAGGCCCGACATTGCCTGATCGAGATGGGCGGTTGGTTCATCGAGCAGCATCAGGGCCGGGGCGCCAAAGACAGCGCGGGCAAGACCAACGGCCTGGCGCTGGCCAGCCGACAAATGCACGCCGCCTTCGCCGATTTTGGTATCATAACCTTCCGGGAAGGCGTTGATCATTTCATGGCAACCAACTTTTTTGGCGGCATTGAAAACTTCTTCGGGCCCGGCATCGGTAAAGCGGGCGATATTTTCAAATACGGTTCCGGTCAGAAGTTCCACATGCTGTGGCAGATAGCCCACATATTTGCCGCGATCATCAGCCTGCCATGTATGGATATCGCGCCCCCCCAATCGCGCAATGCCAGCGGCCGGGGTCCAGGCGCCGGCAATGGATTGCATGAAAGAGGTTTTGCCGGAGCCGGAAGGTCCAAGCAAAGCGACAAAACATCCAGACGGCAGTTCAAAGGTCAGTTTTGGCAATATTGGTTTGCTGGCTCCCGGCGCTGCCACAGCAAATTCTTCCAGCTTGATGGTCGGACTTGGTCGCGCCATCGGGGTCACCATATCCGGAGACAGGCTGGCGAGCGAGCCGTCATGTTTTTTGTAATAGGTGTTCAATTCTTGCCATGATTGGCGGGTTTGAATGACCTGGCGCCAGATATTGACAATCTGGTCTATGGGCGCGAGGGCGCGGCCCATAATGATCGAGCCGGCAACGATGGCCCCCGGAGAGACTTCTTGCTTCAGGGCCAGAAAAGCCCCGGCGCCAAGGATCAGCACTTGCAGGATTTGCCGCACAGAGCGCGTTGTCGCGCTTAAAAACGCGGTGGTGTTTACGGCGCGCAGACTCTCGCCCAAAGCATTATGGCGTTTCTTCTGCCAGCGATTGATAATTCTGTCGCTCATGCCCATGCCGACAATGGCGGCGCGTTGCTGGGCGGTGTGGGCGAGTAATTGCTGCGCCGAGCGCTCGCGGTGGGAGGCTTCTTCAACGGTTTTGCGTGAAGCCTTGTCGGTGATGAGTGCCAGTGCCAGCAAAATAATGATCCCGACCAAAGACAGCGCCCCAAGTAATGGATGGACGAGAAACAGAACGATCAGAAACAAAGGCGCAAAAGGAATGTCGAATAAAGGGGCAATGGTGGAGTTGATCAAAAAGCCCTGTACGCGGGAGAGATTTCCAATATTTTCCAAAATGCGCGTCGGCGGCTCATTGGAAATACCAAGGCCAAGGCGCAAAGTCATCGCGTCGAGAGAAGAACCAAGAAAATGTCCGGCATTGGCCAGCACCCGACGACGTCCACCATCGGCAGCGGCATAAATGGCCAGCATGAAAACCGCAATGACGGTGACAACAATCAGGGTTTCATTGGAGCCGGAGGTCATCACCCGGTCATAGACCTGCAACATATAGAGAGGGGAGACGAGTAGCAGGAGATTCATCACCAATGTGAAAATACCGGCCATGATGAAATAGCCGCGCAAGCCCCGGCGCACCTCGTCAGGCGTGCGGCCAATGGCGGCAGGCTCTTCGGAGGCGTTGTCCTTTGGAGTGGGCGCATCAATGGCGGTATCCACACCTGATTTTTTGGTGTCTTTATCCAACTCTTCTCGCTTTGTGGGCGTATTGCTCACCTTAATCTCCCCGCAACCAAAATCAGAAAATATACTTAACACGACGAGGTTTCAAAAGGCTTGCCGTTTTGCTCCCTAAAAGCCGAAAATACTGAAATAAATCAAGTAAACGGTGGCCCAGATTACAGCCCACAGGCTCAATAAAACAAGATTTAATGTCTTGCTGGGTTTTATAATAAGACTTAGTCCCTTTTTGACAAGGCTGGCAGCGCTGACAAACAGGAAAAAGCGTAAAAATCTGGCCAGAAAACCAATCAAAAGCGCCGCGAGCCATGGCACATTTTGAGCGCCAAGTTCGACCATGAAGATTTTGAACGGCTGGCCGGTTAACCCGCCCAAAAATATCGCGCCAATCCAGCCCTGGGAAATTCTGGCTGCGATATCGGCAATGAGCGGTGGGGAAATGGCAGGGATCCTGTCGAGCAATTGATAGGCCTCTGTGGCATTATTGGCGCCCCATAAATACATCAGCGCGCCGCCCAAAACAGCAGCCAGAGCGGCAAAAGCGCAAAGCCTTACTGCTTTGACCCAGCCAAGTTTCAAGGCAGCGCGGGTTAGCAAGACATCCGGCACGAAAAAAAATAGAGTTGCCTCGGCAAAGCCCCAAATGATTGCTGCCGCCACCCACATGGCTCAAAATCCTGCTGCTTTGCGGGCGCGGTTCCAAATGGTGACCAGCCCAAAGGCAATCGCAATCCACAAAAAGCCGGACCATAATTCCGTGCCAAATCCGAGCCCGGTGAAAAACCCGATTGCCCCCAGAAAAAACGCCCGGTCGCTTTTTCCCATCGGGCCATCATAGGCGCGCTCACCGGTGAGGGCTTGCGATAATATGCCAGCGGTCTCGGCCATGATCCCCATAAGGATAAAGAGGATGAGCGGTAAAGCGGGGATGCCGGTTACCAGCGCCAAAGGCAGGTAAAGAACTGCATCCGCATAGATATCGCCCAATTCATTGAGGACGGCACCGGCCTGTGATTTCTGGTCATGCTCACGCGCCAACATGCCGTCAAGGGCGTTTAGCGCCATGCGCAGAAAAAGGGTAATGGGCAGGGTCAAAAGGCTGAGCGCGCTGCCATCAAGGGCAATCCAAAACCCATGGGCCGAGGATAAGAGGGCCGCCGCGATGGTTATTTGGTTGGCAGTGATACCATTGGCGGCAAGAAAACGGCATAACGGGCGCAGCAGATTTTGAAATGCCGGTTTTAGATCGTAAATGCTGGCCATGAGCGGGTCTTACACCTTTGCGTAGTGCCAAAGCTAGGGTGTTTACGGCGCAAGGGCAATAACAGCCTTGAGGCCATAAGATGCAGGATTTGATTTAAGCTGATTTTTCCAGAATCGTCGGTGACAGCCAGCGCTCGACCATGGTGGTCAGGGCATCTTTTTTGATCGGTTTGGTCAGAATATCATTCATACCGGCTTCGGCACATTTGCGATGATCTTCTTCCATCACATGGGCCGTGGCGGCGATGATCGACAAGCCCGAATGGCCGTTTTCCTCTTCCAGCTTGCGGATGATGCGGGTGGCTTCGAGACCGTCCATTTCCGGCATGGACAGATCCATGATGATAAGGTCGGGGCGCTTTTGCTGATAGGCTTCAACGGCAAGGCGACCATTTTCTACCATGCGCAGATTATAGCCGCTGCCGGTCAACATGGTTTGAATGACCATTTGATTGACCACATTATCTTCGGCGACCAGAATATCAACCTCCTGCGTTTTTGTTTCTTCTTCGCTTGGGTCGGCCTTCAGGGCCTTGGCATTGCGTTTCAATTCGGTTACCGAATTATTATAAAAGGCCGAGGCGATACCATCCATCAATTGCGATGCGCGCACCGGCTTGGTCAGCCACATATCAAACAGATCACGGCTGTCGCGAGTGGCCTCGGAGCGCTCGCTGACAGAAGACAACATCAGCACAGGCCCGTCATAGGCATAGGGGGTGGCTTTTAGCTGATGGGTAAAATCAATGCCGTTCATCTCCGGCATGTTATAATCGGTAATGACCAGATCAACATTTTTGCCTTGCGCTTTCAGCTTGCGATAGGTTTCAAGCGCATCATTGGCATCAACGCAAACGGTGTGGTTCATGCCCCATTGTTTGGTCTGTTCAATAAGAATGCGGCGATTATTGGCATTGTCATCAACCAGCAGAACATGCAGGCCTTCAAGGGAAGGGGCATCTTCATAGCGTCCCTCGCAAATGCTTTCATCAACCGGCAAGGGCATTGTAAACCAGAAGGTGGAGCCTTTGCCGCGCTCGCTGGTGGCACCAAGTTTGCCGCCCATAAGCTTTACCAGTGACCGGGAAATGGCAAGACCAATGCCGGTACCCTGATAGCGCCGTGTAGATGTGTTGTCGGCCTGTTCGAATTTTTCAAAAATGCGCTCGATCTTGTCATGGTCAATCCCGATACCGGTATCTTCAACTTCAACACGCAGATGGCAGAGCTGGCCTTTTTCGCTATCAACCAGCTTGCCACTGACGCGGACCATGACATGGCCGCGATCGGTAAATTTAACGGCATTGCCCACAAGATTGGTAACGATTTGCCGCACCCGCCCGGGGTCGCCGATGAAACCTTCGGGAAGATCCGGGGCATAATCGACCATCAATTCGATATCTTTTTCTTTCACCGTTGTTGTGACCAGCGATAAAACATCCTGCACGGAGGTGCGCAGATTAAACGGCTCCGGGGCCAGGCGCATTTTTCCGGCCTCGATTTTCGAGAAATCGAGAATGTCATTGATGATGGTAATCAGGCTGGTGCCGGAATTCATGATGATGGTGGCCAGCTCGCGCTGCTTGTCATCAAGATCGGTGTTCAGGAGTATTTCGGTCAGGCCAATCACCCCATTCATGGGGGTGCGAATCTCATGGCTCATATTGGCGAGAAATTCGGATTTGGCTCGTGAAGCGGATTCGGCAATTTCGGCAGATTTTTTTGCCTTGGCAACCGAGTTTGAGACGCGGCGGGCCATTTCCTTAAAGGCGAGGCCAAGGCGGCGGGTCTCTGTGGTTCCCTGTATGGGTACTGGCGTATTATAATCCCCTTGTGCCAGACGATTGGCTGTTCGTGACAGGCGCACAACCGGAGCGGCAATCTGGTGGGCAAGGAAAAACGCAATCAACCCAGCGATCAGCAAGAGCGGAAATTCTGCTGCCATGCGTGACCGCACATCGGCAATGACCATGGTGCGAAAATCAGGATAGCTGAAATTGGCGGTCAGCACGCCGATTGTATCATGGCCGTCGAGCAGGGGCTCGAAAAAAACCAGACCATGGTCCTGTTCAAGAATGGACCGGTTTGCCCCCCATAAAATGGCGGCCTCTTTCTCGTTCAGCCGGGACTCGTCAACAATATCAATATTGCCTTTGTGGTCGACCTTTTGCATGGATTTGAAGAATATGACATAGGCGCTGTCAAAGCCTTCAAACTGATTGGTGCGGCGTTTTAATTGATCGGCAACAGTAAAGACATCGCCCGTGGCGACTCTGCCTTCAATGGCCCGGGCAATGAGATCAATATCATCAACCGCATCATCATAGGCCTGTTCCTGTGCGCGTTGTGACACTGTCCATGAATCAACAACCGAAAAGGCAAATGTCATCAGGATCAAAAGCCCGATTACAAACGCCGCCAGCCGTGCGTAAAGCGAATTAATAAATCTAAACACCTTGTTCATTTGCCCTCAATTCAAGTCCTAGAGCCTGTTCGGTTTTGATACCAATCAAAACCGGGCTCTAAGTTTTTGTTTTGACGCGTTTCCGGATGGATAACCGGTATCCACTTATCCTGGAAACGCTCTAAAAGACACCAGCCCTCTTGTTATGAGGAGAGCGTAGGGGGAGCGCCTGAATATCCGGTAAAAAAACAAGAGAAATATGGTTAACAATAAAGTTGCTAAAGCGCATAGAAAAAGGGCCAACCGGTTAATGGTTGGCCCTTTGATTGTTTCGCTTGTCTTTCTGGCAGTATGCACCTGCCTGTTAGAAGACCCTACCAGCTTTTACGCATGGTCACGCCATAAGTGCGCGGCATATTCGGATAGCCTGAAAAGCTGCCCTGCTGGGCAACGGTCGGGAAGCCACTCATGAGATATTCATCATCATTGAGGTTGCGACCCCAGACCATGAAGTCCCAATCATCTTTCGAGAAGCCGGCACTGGCGTTCAGGGTGCCCACCTGACGCGAAGCGATGGAGGATGGAACATTTTCCACCAGCTGGACATCGCTTTCATAGAGATAGTCGGCGCGGACGAAGCCGTCATAGCCGTTTTTCTCCCATAACCATGTGGCACCGGTGGAGATGCTGGTTTCGTGGATACCGGCAGGGCGTTGGCCGGAAAGATCAACTGGTCCGCTGGGGCCAGAAGCGCCGACGAAGCTGTCATAGATCGGATCCAGGAAAGTCCCTGCAAAGGTAAATTCAAGGCTTGGAGACGGTGTCCAGCGCGCGTCGACCTCAAGACCTTTGGTCGATTGCTCGCCAGCATTGGCCAGATTAAAG